>CAZFXY010000235.1:0-1023 GCA_964523185.1 uncultured Methanoculleus sp. | reverse complement strand
AGATTTCCGTGGTCTGGATAGAGGAATGCCCAAGGTTCTCCTGCACAACCCTGAGATTTTTTGATCTCCGGTATAACTCAGATGCATATGAGTGACGAATTTTATGGGGCGTAATCCCTTCGGGAGCCCATTTATTGAATATATACTGAACCGTACGAGGGGAAATCGCATGCCCCATCTGCCCAATAAAGAGAGGCCCGTCAATTCTCCCTCCACTAAATTTCTGTATCTCTTCAAGCGTCTCATCGTCAACAAATACCGTCCGTATCTTCCCGCCTTTCCCCAAAACACGGATGGTATAATCATCAAAATCAATGTCAGAGAGCGTAATCCCACACAGTTCAGACACACGCACCCCGGTAGCATATATCAGCCGGATAATCAGCTTGTCGCGAGGATCAGCTTCAGGAATTGAATCCAGGAGCCGCATCACCTGATTATGTTTGAGATATTTGAGCTCCTTTTCCTTTATCCTGGGACGCCCCACTGCCGGAAGAGGATTAGATCCAATAACACCCTGCGCATACAGATACCGATAAAATGAAGAAAGTGTTGACAGAATCCGGTGCAGAGTGGTGGCTTTATAATCACGCAATGACATCAAAAATGCCAGATAATCATCTACCGCAATCGGAGTCGTATTCACCGTAGTATCAAGACGACCATGGGCCATATCATGCCAGTATACCACAAGGTTTTCCATACCCTTGGTACGGCAGATCCAAAGATAATATCCAAATTTTCGGATCACCTGACCATAGCTTGCTACCGTCCCAGGCGAATAATTCCTCATTCTGAGGTGATGTAAGAACCGTGGAAGCCACTCTGAAAAATAATCTCCCTGCATTCATATTTCTTTGATCTAACCGTTTATAAGCCTTTTGCGCAGAATAGTCATTTCGCGCAAAAAATGGTCTTCACCGGAGAAAAACAAGAATCACCGATTCAGAATATCCAAGGCGAAAATTCAGCAGCATCTGCAGCATCGGCACCACGATACCTGAAGAACGAAACACAGAAAAT
>CAZFXY010000234.1:0-1029 GCA_964523185.1 uncultured Methanoculleus sp. | reverse complement strand
CCCCCCAGACTCATAAAGCCCTGCTTTTCCTTTTTCTTCAGGTACATGGCAGCCCTTGATTTCGGCAGTTCATATTGTAATTCCGCAAGTTCTACCTGCAGTTTTGCACGTCTTGTAGTGGCTCTTTCTGCAAATATCTCAAGAATCAGCTGGTACCGGTCTATTACATCACATTTACACGCCGCAGAAATATTATAGACCTGTCCCAATGACAATTGGTTCATAAAGATTATTTTCTCAGCCTGCAGAGATTCCACCAGTTCCGCAAGTTCATCTACCTTGCCGGGACCGATCTGGTAATTTCGGTCAGGATATCGTGTTTGCTCAAATGTACCCACAACCACATAATCTACCGAATGTGCTAACTCTTTGAGCTCTGAGAGCATCCGCAAAGCTGTCGCAGGATCAGCATTTGAATCGTTTCGCTGGACAAGAAGTGCTCTTTTCGTTGTGCCGCCCGAGAGCGGAACATTTGGTTTGGATTCTGTTTCGAATGTCATGTACCTTTTCCATAAAATGTTGCAATTGCTGGTATTCAGGGCGTATCCGTAATATATTCATGGTATATTGACGACACCGGGGGAATGTAACCTTAGTGCGTGTATCCTGAGTCTGTGTTCCCCGAGTGTGGCGTACCCTGAGTCGGTGTTCCCCGAGTGTGGCGTACCCTGAGTCGGTGTTCCCCGAGTGTGCCGGAGTATATGCCTACACCATTCAATATAATCTCCTATGAGTACACCACGAACTGGTCACTGAATGTTGCCAATCCTGAAATAATTGTACGGCTAATTACGTGTTACATCAAAGAGAAAAGAAGACGAGTGAGATAAATGGCTAATAATCAATATCATACAGATGCAGATTCCATGGACTATGACTTGGAAAATGATAGTCTGTATCTGTTTACCAAAGGAGCCAAATATCTGCACTCACTGAATTTGGACAATGTGATAATTGATATCGGTAATGAAATCTACGTCAAGGGCGTGGAGATACAGAATGCTTCAAAACGATTCGGTGTCCCTAAAT
>CAZFXY010000233.1:0-1034 GCA_964523185.1 uncultured Methanoculleus sp. | reverse complement strand
CCACCGATCACATCTACCAACTCTCTCCCTCAGAGGTGCATGCAAAGATTCAGGATCCTGAAACCGTTCTGATCGATGTCAGAACCAAAGACGAATACGAAGCACAGCACATCCCGGGAGCCATCAACATCATGGCGATGGATCTCAGGACACGGGCCGGCGAACTTGACCCTGACCGGCCCACGATTGCAATGTGTCGAACCGGGCATCGTTCAAGCCTTGGCTGCAGTCTCCTGAAGCAGCAGGGTTTTTCTGATGTTAACAATGCTGCCGGTGGAATCACCGGCTATATCGCCGCAGGGTATTTTTCACCATAACCGTGTGGGAACGGGCCAAGAGAGGATAAAAAAATGGATTGGACACCGTATATTGCAGGAGCGGGCATCGGCATTCTCAGCTGGGTTGCATTCCTGCTCTCAAACAAACCACTGGGGTGCTCGACCGCATACACGAGGACAAGCGGGATGATCGAACGCCTCTTCAGAGGCAAGAAGACCACAGAAAAACCCTATTACCAGACATTTGCTCCTGAAATTGACTGGGAGTGGATGCTTGTTGCAGGGGTGTTTCTCGGAGCGTTTGGAGCCTCGGTAGTGTTGGGAGGATTCTCATTTGAATGGGTGCCGACGCTCTTTGGTGACACATTCGGATATGATACCGGGATGCGCCTCGTGGTTGCTCTTGCGGGTGGCATACTCATGGGACTCGGTTCACGCTGGGCCGGAGGGTGCACGAGCGGACATGGAATAAGTGGCACACTCCAGCTGGCGGTTTCAAGCTGGATAGCGGTAATCGTCTTTTTCGTATCGGGAATTGTGACGGCATTCCTGCTCTACGGGGTGCTGTGGTGAGGGGGGAGCGAATGCTAAACAATCTACATGAAAATAAACGACTCCAGCTTTTGATCGGATTTCTCATCGGAATCTGCTTTGGTGGACTCCTGTATATCAGCGGGGTGACCGAGTATAATGTGATTCTCGGCCAGCTGCTCTTAACCGACTTTACCGTCATCAAGGTGATGCTCACCGCAGTGG
>CAZFXY010000232.1:0-1062 GCA_964523185.1 uncultured Methanoculleus sp. | reverse complement strand
CCTGAATAGATAATTTTTACACCTTACTTAGATGTTTTTTTGGTCAAATCCTTAATTTGTGCGATAAAATTCCAATTGAGTAACAGGAATGCTTATTTACACGTAAGGTGTAATACAACCTACGTGGCATATACCAAACGCATCAAGAAAGGGAACAGTGTGTATCTCTACCAATACGAGAGCTATCGGGAAGATGGAAAGGTAAAAACCCGATACCTTGGCTATCTCGGAGTTGAAGGCGATGAACGTGGTGTACCGAAACCAAAGAAACCCAGAAAGACAAAGATAAAACCAATGTACCCCAGACGTTCGCAACGTGCCGGAGATGTAAAACTCCTGTGGGCTATTGCAGAAAAAATTGGAATCCCACAAACGATAGACCAGGCTTGTATAGGCATTAAAAACGCTTCAGGACCCACACCCGGAAAACTTCTGACTATCTGGGCAATCAATCATGTACTGGATCCGGTCAGTGCGTCAAAGGTTGCTCAGTGGGCAGAACCCACCATCCTGCCTTTTCTTCTTGATATTGCACCAAGCGACCTCAGAAGAGAGAATCTGTACGCAGCATTGGATGCTGTCTGTTCAAAAGATATCTGTACTGGAATGAACATCGATCTGATCGCCCACATCGAAGATGTTTTGTTCCAAAAATGGCAGCAGGAAAATCCTCTAAAACCCGGAGAAAAAGAGACTGTTGCCTATGATATGACCACAGTCATGACATACAGTGAAACCTGCCCCCTGGCTGAACGGGGCTACAATGCCAAAAAATCCAACGTCAACCAATATAATCTTGGAATGCTCGTTTCAAAGAGCAGCAGATATCCCATAGCCCACATGGTATTTCCAGGAAATTTTCAGGCTAAAACAACGCTTAGCTCCCTATACTCACGTATCATTGATCTCGGCATGGGACCGGGCACACTAGTCTGGGACAGGGGAAATACCTCTGCAGAATCGGTAGAGGAGATCGAAGCACTGGGCTGGGAGATCATCTGCGGTGTTCCAAAAGTTTCCACTGATGCAAAGAACATCCTCAAAAATACTGACGTTCCCCTC
>CAZFXY010000231.1:0-1080 GCA_964523185.1 uncultured Methanoculleus sp. | reverse complement strand
TGCGGGGTGCTGACGGACATGAACCTGTGCATGTTCCGCACTGGAAGCACATATTGGCAGCCGTACGACTGATTTTCTTCACATCTTCGAGAAATTGAGGATTTGAATCATCAGCATAATAACTCGTATCTCTGAGTTTCTCTTCCAGTTCGGCATTGCCGTATTCTTTTACTTTTGCCATTTCATTTCCTCACGCGGTTTCCATCATCTTGAGTTCAACCTCGTCCGGCGTATCCTCTTTCACTCTTGAGGTACGGGGAGTGCAAAGCTTGGCCTTGATCTTCAGGAAAAGGTCAGTCTCCTTGCCCTTTACACGGATGTCAGTGCGCGTCAGTGTGATAATGTCCTCACCAGGGCATGCATTCACACAGGCACCACAGAATACACAGAGGTCTTTATTGACTGCAATTACCGGTTCAATCTCACCCTTCAGATCCTTTGCAGCCTTGGGGGAGGGGAGATAAATGGCGTTTGCAGGACATACCTCAACGCAGGTAGAACACCCTGACGGGCATTTATCTGCATTAAACTCGATGTCACCACTGAATATTTTCTCAATCCGAATTGCCTCTTCAGGACAGTTGATTTCACACCAGGTGCAGGTACAACACTCTTCTGCGATAATTTCAACCTTACCGGGGAGTATTGCTGATTCAACTACTCTTTCAACAGTGATTGCATCTTCAGGACATGCCTCGACACATATCTGACATGCATCACAGAGTTTCTCATCCCAGATGACCTTGCCCACGACAGTACCTGTCTCTGCAGAGAAAGGTTTGCGCCTTACTTCAATTGCAGGACAAATTTCATCACAGATACCACAGCGAGTACACTTCTCATCATCAACAGTGAAGGTGGTTTTTGAAACAAGTGCCGTCTGTTTTTCAGGTGCACCTTCAACCGTTCCTTCAAACACCGGAACTTCACGGTTTATTGCATCACGAGGACAGACATCCTCACAAATGGTGCACCGAACACACTTATCCTGGTCAATCTCAGTGACCATATCATATACAGGGAAACCCTCATGTTCAACAATGGGAAGAGCCTCTTCACCATCAATTTTGAGAGTCAGGG
>CAZFXY010000230.1:0-1090 GCA_964523185.1 uncultured Methanoculleus sp. | reverse complement strand
GGGAACGGGAAAAGGTAAGGGGCAGAAACGGAGACAGGGACAAGGAAGGGGACAGTGGTAGTGAACGGGAACGGGAAAAGGTAAGGGGCAGAAACGGAGACAGGGACAAGGAAGGGGACAGCGGCAGTGAACGGGAACAAAAAAGGGACGGGTACAAGGACCAAGAGGACAGGGACCAAGAGGACAGGGACCAGGAGGACAGGGACCAGGAGGACAGGGACAAAGGAGGACAGGGCTGCCGGAATCTGGTCTACCTGACCTTGTCAACCGGTATCGGTTGTGGGGTAATCTCTGATGGCCGCCTGCTGGATGGGTTAAACGGCAACGCAGGAGAAGCGGGCCATTTCTGCGTGGACACCTCCTATGATCTGCCCTGCGGATGCGGAGGCAGGGGACATTGGGAGGCGTATGCTTCGGGGAGCGGGATGCCGCAGTTCTACCGGGCGTGGTATGAACGGCATGGTTCCAAACCTTTCACCGGAAAGACCTACACCCCGAAAACGCTCTGTGCAGCGGCCCATGCGGGGGATCCGGATGCCATTGCATTCTTCCGGGATCTGGCACAGATCAATGGGCGCGGGCTTTCCACGATCATTGCCGCCTATGCCCCGGAGCTGATTATTGTAGGTGGCCCGGTGGCAACAGAGAATCCCGAGCTTATTGTTGAGCAGGCACGGAGGTATATTGATAGATACCTTCCGATGCCGGAGATTGTGCTCAGTAATGCGGATGGGATGGGTCCCCTTATGGGTGCAGCAGTCTTTGCGAGGGATTGTTTGGGGGATTGTTAGAGGGATCCTAAATAAGGAGGAAGAACATGCTCGATATAAAACCCCAATATATTGTCTCGGGTGACAACGAACCGGTCGGTGTTATCCTCGATATCGAAACATTTCATAAAATAGTAGCGGTTATCGAAGATTATGGTCTTGACAGCTTCATAGACGAAGCAGATGACGATGAACCCCTCTCTCTGTCAGATGTGCAGGATTACTATGCAGCCTTGGAAAAGAAGAGCTAAGTAATTAAAATTTGGTAACTGGTCAGGTGGGCCCCTAAACTTCAGTAGGAGTAAATGGATTTCCCACAA
>CAZFXY010000229.1:0-1096 GCA_964523185.1 uncultured Methanoculleus sp. | reverse complement strand
GAGTATTGTCTGGCACCTGGATACCCCCATGCCTCCCCGCATGCTGGAAAAGGCAATGAAGATGGGTGTGTAATAGAGTAGTCATTCCACCATTTTAGGGAATATCTACCGTCTCACCTTTCCATTTCGATTTAGTCCCTCAATCTCACTTCACCTCCCATCTCACTTCACCTCCCATCTCCGATACGCCGTGTGAGGGCACGTGATCTTTCCAAAACCCACAAATACAAATGATCCACCGCCCCACACCTTTGAGCTGACCCTCAGACCAAGCCTACCCGGATCCCAGCGCCGCCCCCGACAAAATGGTCTGTGAACCTGCTGAGAACCGGACATTCCCCGGCGTCTGGTTAAGGTTCACCGCAATCAGGCACCCGACAGCCGCCATCACTTCGGAAAGTCGGTAATACCATGAAATGAGTGGGAATGAGACAAAAATGTCATGAGATAATTCCCACATCCAGGAAGGACATTGGCCCCTCACTGAAATAATTCACTTTCAAACAACACCCTCTCCCCGGTTCCACTCCCGTATCAGCCGGGCATAACACTTGTCACAGACGCTCGCCCGCTCACTATCTGAATGATAGACTGCTGCACCTTCCTTGCAGAGAGAGCAGTGCCCGAGAGAGACGGTAGACCGCTGAAACGTTTGGTGGTCGAGGATAATTTGGGGAGGGAATGGATAGATCCTGCCTTCTTTGTTTTCACCCTTTCACCCGTTTTCACCCGGTTACACTTTTGCTTTTTCTTTAACGGAGGTGAATTTGCATCCTGTATTGGAATTAACGGACTATCTGCCATTTTGTCAGGTTCATTTTCACCTATCCTACCATCACCCATACAGGGACTCCCCTCAACAGGTGAAACGGGATTGCTGTATGATACTGGATTTGGGTGAAAAGGTGAGGTACCTTCTATATATATACAATTATTACTATCTCCTTTAAGGGAATGAACATCGTTTTGCTCGTTATTCTCGTTTTCACTTTTTGCCTTTTTTGGTGTAAACGTGGTGAAAAGGTGAAAACGTGATTTTCATCATTTCCGTTATTTCCGTTATTTCCGTTATTTCCGTCATTTCCGTTATCGGTAT
>CAZFXY010000228.1:0-1116 GCA_964523185.1 uncultured Methanoculleus sp. | reverse complement strand
TTTTAATGGTGTATTCTCCAATACCAACATTTACACTCTTTGAATCAGCAGCATTTACTTTTTCCATTAAGCAGTGCCACCTCTATATCTCAGGATGGATCAGATTATTCAGGAGCCCAAGAATTTGCCGAAGCGTCTGTTCTTCAGGCAGCATAATGATCATGCTGCTGATGTCATTATCTTTCGACTGCAGCTCCGTTGAAAAGAGAATAATTTCATTAATGTCCATCGCCACCTGTGCTAAAATATTTTCAAAGGCTGCAAGGGCCATATCAATTGACATCATCGGGGGTGATGGCAGCATGACAATGCCGAGCAGTTCTGCTGTGGCGTCAAGGAAATGAGAGATCATGATATTTCCAATTTCGATGATGGCACTTTCATCAAGTTCGTTTAATTCCCGATCTTCGTCGGTTGAACCAAGCATTGTATTCGTCAGCCGAATGGCTGATAACCTTGGTATATGACAGACAATATACCCTGCGGGCTCAATTTCTCCCTGTATCTCAAATACCACCATGGCAGCAATTTCTTCATTGAAATACTGATCGATTTGGGAAATATCAATAACAGCAACCTGTGGCACGGTCATGTCAATTTCACTCATCAACATCTGGGAAAGAGACGTCGCTGCGTGCGAGGCACCAATGTTTCCCATTTCCTTTAGCATATCCAGTTGCTGGTCATTTAATTTCATTTTTATGCCTCCTATATCATTGAATTCACATCGAGAATGGGAACCACATTTCCGTCACCGGGTATGGTGATTCCACTCACCCCTTTACAGGATCCGATTACATTGCTTAATGGTTTGACGACGACTTCCTGTTGCCCTTCTACCACATCAACCGGAATGCAGCATTTCGTACCTTTATATTGGATAACAACAACAATATCCCCGTTGCTTTCTCCTTTAAACATTTCATTTAAGTGATGAATCTGAAGAACATCTCCCCTGAACGGTATCGCTTCATTCTTTCCAATACGGCTGATAGATTTCCGGTCAATGCGTGCCACTTCAACCACTGCGGCAATCGGAATTGCACACCGTTGTCCATTAATCCGGACCATCATCACTTCAATAATCGCCATCGTAGGGGGAAGAACCAGCGTAAA
>CAZFXY010000227.1:0-1135 GCA_964523185.1 uncultured Methanoculleus sp. | reverse complement strand
GTAAGATTACCAACGTATAATTTGCTGCTTTCCATTTAAGTACTCCAATCTGGGAATTGTATCTCAGATAGTACATATGAGATTAGCGCTCATCCGTTATATTATTTCGTGCCACAGGGTGAGATGATATCCTGAAAAAATATGCAACCAGCATACTCTTTCTGTAAACGAAATCTACCTTTCAGCACTACTCAGCCGCTGCAAACAGAGATTGCAATCCCTTTAGATCATCCAACCCCAGCATTTCCGTGAGATATCTGAAAAATGAACCGGGCAGACATGCTGCACACTTATCCTGTCATTCCTGCAGGAAGGTTTGCACCAAACCTGCGGCATCTGTTTTTCGGCCGGTTAAGAACTTCAAAACATCCCTCAATACGATGAATAACCATAAAAACGGCCCATAAATCGCCGTTTACAAAAACGATATGCTGGCAGGCACCCTGCCATTACGCGCAACACGAATATCCGGATGATACGTAAGTGAGTGCCCCCACGCAAATCACCCACGGAGATCTTTTCGTGACCAACATCTATTTATTTCTGGACAGGCATTCAGAAAGTGGTGAAATACATGATATGTATGGGATACGCAAATCTTTCGGACGAAAAAATTGCAAAGGTAAAGGCAATTGAAAAGGAAATGAACGTGACTCTTCTGGCCTACGAAATGCCTAAATATTCATCTCTCAAGGAAAATGACCTGAAAAAGATCAAAGACCTTGAAAAAGAACTGGGCATGTCATTGATTGCATACGAAGTGTGATCAAACCCATTACCTCCTTTTTAGAAATTTGAGCGTCCGGAGAGAAACGCATCTGCGTGTCTGTATCCGGATGGAGACAATCTTTTCACGATGTGTGTATGTGCGGCGTGTGTGCGGCAAAAAATATTTTCCTGGCCTTTCTCAAAGATTCTGGTGTGGATAAAGTGAGACATGTCAAGCGAAAGAAACGATGCCTTACACCTGCACACCGATTTGGGGATCCACCATATCCCGCCTGACAACAGAACAAAAAATGCCATTTCATAGGCATCATCAGGCAGTTACCAGGATTGTTGAAGTAACTGGTGATACATAGTGAACTACCTCTGGGCTAAAGACCCAGAGGCTTCCTGCTTCATCCCCCAAACT
>CAZFXY010000226.1:0-1153 GCA_964523185.1 uncultured Methanoculleus sp. | reverse complement strand
AAAACATTATTCAGGTGAAAACAATCATGGACGCCAAAGACTGGCTGCTCCTTCGCATTCTCGAAGCGGACAGCACACAGGAGGTGAGTGAGGTGGCTGACCTCACTGATCTGAGTGAAGTTGAGGTACAGGACCGTGTACTTGCCATGGAAGATGATAAGATCATCCGTGGTTACTGCGCAAATATCAACTGGGAGAAGGCAGGCGAGGGGGTGGCAGCGGCGACGGTGAATCTCAAAGTGACGCCCGAGCGTGATGTCGGTTATGACCGTGTTGCTGAGCGCATTGCCCGATTTCCCCAGGTATGCTCCCTGCGCCTCATCAGCGGCGAATATGATTTTGAACTTAGGGTGACTGGCAGAAATATCCAGGATATTACGCGTTTTGTCTCAGAACAGGTTGCGCCAATGGAACAGATACGCGAGACCTCCACTATTCTTGTCATGAAGACCTACAAAGAGAACGGAAAAATTTTGTATGACAGGAAAGAAGCAGAACGTCTCCCATTTTCATTTTAAGGTGAAATAATGAGAGATTTTATTTCAGCGCGGACACACCGGATCCCTCCGTCAGGCATCCGTCGGTTCTTTGACATCGTACAGGAGATGGACGATGTCATATCGCTCGGCGTTGGCGAACCCGATTTTGCGACCCCGTGGGTCGCCTGCGAAGCAGGCATTGCCTCCATTGAACAGGGCCAGACGTCATATACCTCAAACCGTGGTCTTCATGAGCTGCGTGTTGAGTCAGCACGTTACCTTGGAAAACGGTTTGGAGTGCAGTACCACCCGGATAAGGAGATACTTATCACCACCGGTGCGTCTGAAGCCCTTGACATTGCCATCCGTGCGGTCACGGATCCGGGCGATGAGATTCTCATTGCAGAACCATCGTATGTCTCATACTCACCTGGAGTCACGCTCTCTGATGGCATCCCCGTTCCTGTTCCATGCCGGATGGAGGATGAATTCCGGCTGACACCGGATGCGCTTATGGAGAAGATTACCTCGAAGTCAAAGGCAGTTATCTGCAATTTCCCAAACAACCCATCCGGTGGAGTGATGTCCCGGGAGGATTACCAGGGTATCGCTGATGTCATCTGTGACCACGACCTGCTCTTAATATCAGATGAAATTTACACCGAGATGACCTA
>CAZFXY010000225.1:0-1160 GCA_964523185.1 uncultured Methanoculleus sp. | reverse complement strand
TTTAACCGGATTGTGACCAGTGTTAAGGAATACAACCCGAAGGCAAAAATTGAAGGGGTAATCATTGAAGAACAGGCAAAACCCGGTCTTGAGTTGATTATCGGTGGAAAAACCGATCCTACCTTTGGCAAGGTCATCACCTTTGGAGCAGGCGGCACGCTTGTTGAACTGATGAAGGATGTGACCCTGAGAATTCTTCCGGCTACCGAGGAGGATGTGAGGGAAATGGTCAAAGAGATCAGAAGTTATCCCCTGATCTCCGGATACCGTGGTTCAAAACCAAAAGATGAAGAGGCACTGGTGAACGTAATTCTGGATGTCTGCCGGTTCTTTGAGGAGAATGATCAGGTAAAAGAGTTTGATATCAATCCATTACGTCTCTACGAATCGGGTGCCTGTGCTGTCGATTCGCGCGTTATCATGACGGATGGAAAGGATGTAAAGAAAAAGGCAGTACGTAATGATGTGCCTCTTGAATACTTCAATCCCCGGTCTGTCGCCGTTATCGGTGCGTCAGATGATCCCACAAAGATGGGCTATGCGGTGATGCATAATCTTCTGCATTTCCCCGGTCAGCTTTATCCGGTGAACAATAAACGCGATACGATTCAGGGTTTAAAGGCATATCCCACTATTAATGATATTCCGGCGCCGGTTGATATGGCAGTCATCACCGTTCCTGCAATGTATGTGCCTCAGGTCATCGAAGAATGCGGTCAGAAAGGTGTCAATATGGCAGTTGTCATCACTGCGGGATTCAAGGAGATGGGTGAAGACGGCAAGGCCCTTGAAGAGCGCATTGTTGCGATCGCTAACCGATATGGCACACGTATTATCGGGCCAAACTGTTTGGGGCTCATTGTTCCGCCCCGCGGTCTTGATACGACATATGTGCACCAGTCACCCCGCCCCGGTAAGATTGCATTTCTTTCCCAGAGTGGTGCGATTGTAAATACGGTGGTGGACTGGAGTCTCTCAGAGGATATCGGTTTTTCCGCTGTCGTTTCTGTAGGTAACCAGGCGGATCTAAATTTCTTTGATTACATGCGATGGGTGGAACGTGACCCGAATACCAAGGCAATTATCATGTACATCGAGGAGATCAGTGATGGTGAGGCCTTTATGAGGGTTGCAAGTGAGGTTTCAAAGACAAAACCCAT
>CAZFXY010000224.1:0-1189 GCA_964523185.1 uncultured Methanoculleus sp. | reverse complement strand
AATTTCGAAATTCTGGCATCATCCTGTATGTTACAGAAGGGAAATACAGGAAGTGTTTTGTGAATCCGGCCCTGGAACGGGATCTGCTGAAGTTCATGCCTTTGTAACCAATGATCTCCTGAACTTCACAAACGAACATGACAATTCTCCGGAAGTTCAGAAGCATCCTTTCACCGGCCAATAGGTGAACCATTTCTTTGAATTATCTATAACGTCCTGTTTGCCGGTGGTAGTCTTTTCCTTGGGGATTGAGGTCCTGATGAAAAATAAAGGCCAATCTACCGGGAACCATACCAGAGATTGAGTATTGACGAGTGATTCCCCGGATATCCCGGTCGGACGAATCGTTCACACCGACATGTAACTCTAATGTCAAATGATTTCGGGATACTACAATTATCCCTAAAACCCAATCTCAACGATGTGCGCCCAAACGTCATGCTCACTCTGAACGGAGATCACAAGAGAGCTACTACGCTGAAAACCGAACGAAAACTCCTGCGGAACTCCATCATCGATCGAGATCTCAAATCGGAACTCTCCTCCTCCATCGTTCCTGACGGGAAATTAGAGCTGAATTGGGAATACAACAATGAAGCCATTGAAACATCTCAGGCCATTGAAGGAAAATATCTATTGTATGCAACAGATCCAAATCTCAGTCACAGGGAAGTTGTCAGAGAATATATGGAGAAAGATTTCGTGGAGAAAACATTCCGGGATCTAAAATCCGAGGAAGATATGATGCCCGTTCGCCATCGTCTTGAGCCAAGAGTGAGGGCATATTTCTTTATGATCTCAGTTGCCCATCGCATTCGAACTGGATTACGCTATTACATCGCGGAGATTCCGGAAAAAGAGCGAAATTATGACATGGATGAATTGCTTCACGTTCTTCGCCGGGTTGAATTTGTACAATTCACTGAGGAGGGAGAGATTGCTTACTGGTACCTGAACCTTCTGAAGAAGACTGTCAATCAGGTGGGGGCGATGGGGTTCAACGATCTCTTTGAAGAGAGAATGCATTCAGAGCTGTAGGGTATGTTTTCGATCTATTCAGGTCGTAAAATCCTGGGTTTGAGTTTACCCAGGAAGCTCCGAACAGGGGTAACACTACCACAAATGCCGCGGTAATCACAGCCACCACAAAAAAGATTTTGGTTATATTTTTTGATTTCATCGTGTCTAC
>CAZFXY010000223.1:0-1205 GCA_964523185.1 uncultured Methanoculleus sp. | reverse complement strand
CCGGCGCCTTGACATAGGTGACACCGGTAATGAGATCATTCGGGTCATTGAATCCTTTAGGTTCAATGGGCAGGGCCCCTGCTCCGCCGTCAAAAAAGAGCGTGCCCCCCGCAGGTGAGAGCAGCGTGAGAACGGTGCCAAGCCGGTTATAGTCTTTTCCAAAATGGAAGGCATGGTAGGCATTTTCGATATGCACCGCCACCGCCTCATTCAGCCAGATCTCGAAAGGACTGACACCAGTCACTTCCGACCCGTTCAGATTGTGATAGAACTCATGCACCTTGACCCGCATGAGATACTCAAATGCACCGTCGGTGGCATCCGGAAACGGCAAAAGGCGGTTTGTCGTAATGGTGGTATTGCCCACATTCTCCATGCCGCCAAAATCAGAGTTCTGCATCCCAATTTCACGGTATACGCTACCGGTATACCGGTATCCGGGGGTAATTTTGCCATTCATCTCTACGAGGAGGGAGCGGATGACCCTCACCTCATCCTCAGGTGTCCCATGCTGTATCAGGCGGTCACGTTCCCCTGACAGACGGTACATCTCGGTGCGTGTTTCTGGATTTGCATACCATTCCCGTCCGGTAAAGAGATAGATCCACAGGATCCCATCTGCCAGAATGTCAAGTGCTGTATGAGCGAGTGCAGCGTCTGTTCCGGGCGGGCCAAGCAGTTCAAGGGTGAATACCGTGCCGTCCGGGTACTCAAACGGTCGGGAAAAGGTAACGTACGTACCAACACCGAGAAAAAAGAGATAAGGCGCCATCGGCGTTACCGTGTTGTCATAGGTGATGCTGTCACGCCCGTCTGCGATTGAATGACGGGGAACGGAAATATCACCATTGCTGATGAGATCGGTGTATCGGCTGTCTGCAATGATGGTGGTGGTGTAGGTGCATTTTGCCGTCATGTCATCGATGCAGGGCACCAGTCGCTGAAATCCCCATTGCTGGCACTGGGTAATTTGCTGGGGCGGCGCACCTTCAGGGGTGAGGTCGTAATAGAGCCCTTCCAGCACATTTGAGGTCGGATGGCAAACGGTTTGTGTCTGAACGACAAACGTCTCCTCCGATGCTACCGGGTCTGTGAAGTGAATGTGCAGCAGGCTTTTTTCTCTGTCATAGGTGTGTGAAATCTTTCGCCCGGAAACAGACACATGCAGTATTTCCAGATTTTTTGCATTCAGGGTCAGGGTCTCA
>CAZFXY010000222.1:0-1254 GCA_964523185.1 uncultured Methanoculleus sp. | reverse complement strand
TCAGTCACAGAGGTCCATGACCAGCGGTCTAAATCAAAACTGTTAATTACCCGGCAATCCCACTTAATCTGGTAATTCTAAGATAGGGCCCGTAGCATAGTTGGTGGTGCACCCGGCTGATAACCGGGAGGTCGTGCGTTCGAGTCGCACCGGGCCCATTGTTTTTTCATTTTTACTGCTGAAGGACCACCGTTTCATTTCATTTCTTTAATAAGGAACGCCCCACAACACACTGTATGGACACACGATGGGCCGCGGCTCTCATCATCGCAGGTATTGCCGCCTTTGCATATCTCTCAATAATCGGCCAGTTTGTGGCTAGTATCGTTGTTATGATCGCCCTGATAATCGGCATGACTGCCTACATGACCAGACTTGGAAAAACGATCAGTGATAAACCGGAACTGACAGCAAGACTCAGCCCGGACGCAAAACAGATCATTATCAGAAACTCAGGTAACACCAGCGCCGTGCGGATTCATGTCGCACTAGTCCCACTCGACATTGAATATGATGTTGCAGAGATTGCTGCAGAAGCGGAGCACACCCACGCTGTTGAGCGCATGATCCAAGAGGGAAAAGTATACATCACCTGGAGCGATGCCGTGGGCCATGCGTTCACCCATGAGACTGCTATCTCTGCACTGGGCAAAGGCGGAAATGATTTGCTCGAACCCATGTTCCCCATGTTTGATATGAAAAAGTGAACCGGCAGGCACCACCCGAGGGTATGGTAACAGACGCGGCATCTCTCATCACTATTCAGAATATGTTCAGGAGAAATGAACGGGCATATGCTGCGGCATCATGCCTCATTCATGGATCCATCATGACATACACTTTTTTATGGGTTCATTCCTTCGCGTTCATTGTTCAGTGCACAAGAGGCCGGGACACCTGTCGCCATGCACCCCGGCATGCATGTATATAAGGTTGGGACACAACCTAAGATGATGTCGACAATAAGCCAATTTTTATCCCTTTGATTAACTAAATGGCACAAATTAAGTCTATTTTGGTCAAAAAATTGTCATTATGGTGAGAAGGATTTCGTTCTGTCCCAGCCTGACCCTCCGCTTTTTTCACACCACTCCCTCTCCCCGGTTCCTCTCCCGTATCAGCCGGGCATAACACTTGTCACAGACGCTCGCCCGCTGCTCTTCGGAATGGTACATGGCTGCCCCTTCCCTGCAGAGAGAGCAGTGACCGAGAGAGACTGCTGACCGCTGAAACCTTTGGTGGTCGATGATGTTG
>CAZFXY010000221.1:0-1267 GCA_964523185.1 uncultured Methanoculleus sp. | reverse complement strand
AAAAATCAAAAATACTGAATAATTACCTAGTGATCAAAATTGCTCTATTCAGGTTCGATATGATCCGGGGAGATAGTAACGGTTACTGCAGATACGGATATTATGAAAAAAGAGACAGTACAAAGGAGAGCCAGTATACGGAAGGGAGATATCATTCCAGAATAGTTGTTCGGCGACATATATTGTAGAAACGGTTTGAAGATTTAATAAAATTTATTGAATGAAATAAAAAATATCGGATATGTTTAAGTAATTTTCGCCTTTCTGTAAAGAAATAAAAATTCTGGCGAATCCTGAAGGAAAAAAGGATTATTGTTTTCTGGTGTAGTAGTATGCCCCACCTGCTACCAGGAGGATGACAACGATACCAATGATCACATACGTCCAGGGGAACCCACCAGTCGGCTCCGTCGGGGTCGGGGTCGTAACCGGAGTCACGACCGGAGTCACAACCGGAGTCATGGTCGGGGTGACGACGGGAGTTGTTGCTTCCAAATCAGTGAAGAGTGCGAAGGTGCTGAAGTGGTGTACACTTGCAGTAACCGTTCGGGAGTCCTCATTCACACTCGTTTGGACATCCTCCCATTCCCCTGATTCCGGGTTGTACCATTTCACGACAAGGGACGATGGATTTTGTTTTGCCTGTGCCATAACTGCATTCCACTGCTCCTGAGTGAACTCGAACGTCAACTGGAGTGGCGGAGAGAAGGTTGCGCCTGCAGGTGAACATGTTACTGCATGCCCGGCAAACGAGAAGGTCGCTCCGGATGGTACTCCAGGGACACTTGCTGCTGCAAGATCATTGATGGCCACATCGCTAAGGGATATTCCATTCTTGTCAAGTGCTACCGTGCCTATGCCCAGGTTCAGGCTAGCTACACCGGATGGGGAACCCACGCTATATGAATTAAGGATCTGGCCAAGTGAATTCGTCAGAAGTTGAGCCGAACCAACACTTTCCTGCGTAGGTGCGCCACCGCCATAGCTACCGCCGCCACGACCTGGCAGAGGTGATGTTGGAATAGGTGTTGGACCCACCGTTATCTGTTGCGTCCCATATGCGGTCAGTTTCCCACCGTTCTCATTCATCATGTGAACCGTATAGGTGCCTGCAATGAGGCCGGTGGTTGGGATGTTTACTGTCTTGGTATTTGTGGCTTTATTCGCATTCCCATACCCTTCTGAGATCCAGATGTTCGCCTTATTAATCAGCTTTTTAGTTGCAGGGTTTCCATCACCGGAAAGATACACGCTCTTGAGTGATCCA
>CAZFXY010000220.1:0-1279 GCA_964523185.1 uncultured Methanoculleus sp. | reverse complement strand
AAAATTTCTTGTAATTGGGTTTTTAATCGCTGCAACGCTTCTCGTTGCGGGATGTATCAATCAGGATACTCCTCAGCAGGATGGAGTGAATGGAGCAGAAAAGACCGTGGTGCTTTCAAGCACTCCGTATGATACCGAACGTTCCAGTTCAAATGTCCTGAAAATTGTCTTTAAGGAGGCTGGATATCATCTGGAGGTCAAGACTGTTGATGTAGGTCTCGCATTTCTTGCGGTAGCGGAAGGATCCGCAGACGCGTTTGTCGGTGCCTGGTTGCCCACCTGCCACGGAAATTATTTCGAGAGTTATGAAGACAGGATGGACTTTGTACGGGAGAATATGGAAGGCACCCGGTGTGGTATTACTGTGCCTGCGTATGTGGACATCAACTCCATTGAGGAACTCAATGATGTGAAAGACCAGCTCGGTGGCAGAATCATTGGCGTTGAACCGGGTGCAGGTATCATGAAGAGCACTGCCGATGCAATTGACAGCTATGGTCTTGACTATGACCTGATCGCCAGCAGTGAAGCCAGTATGATTGCGACCCTCATGAGCGCTCTCAATGAAGGTGAATCTGTTGCGGTTACCGGATGGTCACCGCACTGGAAGTTTGTGCGCTGGGATCTGAAGTACCTTGACGACCCGCAGAATATCTACGGTGGCGTTGAGCATATTTCCACTTTTACCCGCACCGGCTTTAAAGATGAGATGCCGGAGGCCTATGCAATCTTCGAGCGCTTCTCCTGGAATGCATCTGACATGGAGTCTATTATGTTAAACATTGAAAATGGCATGTCAGAAGAAGAGGCTGCAGCCATCTGGGTAAATGCTCACCCGGAGAAGGTCGCAGAGTGGCTGGGTAAGGCCTGATCACCGGGCAGCACCCTTTCTCTCTCGGAACACACAGACTTTTCGTCTGGTTTCCGCATTCTACCTTTTTTTGTCGTTGTGCGCAAAAAAGAACCGTGACCGGATGTTTAAAATAGTCTGATATGAGGGTGAGATACTCGCACCGCATCATGAGAATAAGTTTTCCGCACTGAATCATGTGGACGCCGTTGCCCCTGGGAATACCATGTTATGTGTTCTTAGCGTCAATACTGATGTACGGATGAAGACTGCCGCCAATCCCACGGAAAATGTTCGATCCACCGAAGAGGCAGATCGTATCCAGCGATTCTTTGGCCGTCCCTTCTTTTTGAGTCTGACTATTGGCATTCCGTTCTGTGTCTTTAAACTGCTCTTCGGCATCACTGCTGTCCGCATCGGCATGGAAAC
>CAZFXY010000219.1:0-1289 GCA_964523185.1 uncultured Methanoculleus sp. | reverse complement strand
GAGGCGAAGGGCATCCTCCGGACGGTTCCCGAAAATTTTCGTCAGGTTTCTGACACTGACTTTAATATTTTTTTGTGATTTTTTTTCCTGGATTTCTTCCATAAAATGGCAACTCCGAAACTTGTGGTAATTGCCTGAGCAATCCCGAATTACATAAACCTTTTTCTATCGAGTTTACAAGAAGTAGTTGGTCCTACAATACGCCGGAATTAGTGAACATCATATATAAATACTATCATTTTCTACCCGATGGCGTCCGCAGATGTCTCTTCATCCCCTCAGCTTTCATATCGATCCTTCACCAACCATTATCCCCTTTCCCATCACAGTACTATGTACCAGGGAGAATATACCCACCATGACCACCACTGAATTAAAAATCACCGCCATCCGCATCCCGGTTCTTATCGGGAAAGGCGGAAAAACCAAACGCGACATTGAGAATAAGACCGGTACCACCCTCATCATCGATTCAGAGGACGGGCTCGTGAAGATCGAGAGTGAGGATCCCATCGCGGTGCTCAGGACAGCAGAGATGATACGTGCCATCAACCGTGGTTTCTCTCCCGAGCGGGCAGCGACTATCTTAGAGGACGAGGATATGATGCTTGACATTCTGGATCTCTCCAGCGTCTGCACCACGCCAAAGCAGATGGAGCGTCTCCGGGGACGGATCATCGGCAAGGAAGGGCGGGCTCGTGAACAAATCGAGGATATGACCGGCGCCATCCTCTCGGTGCAGGGCAAGACCGTCGCCATCATCGGCATGATGGATCAGGTAAAGAATGCCCGAACCGCAGTTGAGATGCTCGTTGAAGGTCTGCCGCATGCGACGGTCTTCTCCTTTTTGGAACGCAAGAAGAAAGAGGCCAAGTTTGACATGCTCGATTATTATTACTAACCTTTCATCTGCGTATCATTTTTTAAAAAAAGGTTGCATCTCAAAAGGACATAAGAATTCCTGAAATCTATAATGTAAAGGATAGAATGGATGATTTCTACTGGAACACATAACCCCGTTTTCTCCCCGCTTAAAGTAATTAAAGTGATTGAATCTCTTTTACACTGGAAAAGAAGGGGTGCCTTTGAATTTTTCTGAATTACCGCTCCCTGCGGTTTTTAAAGACTATTACAAAGTAAAGGGGATCGAATCCTTATACCCCCCTCAGAGTGAATGTATCGCAGCAGGTCTTCTCGACGGCGCGGATCTGCTGGTCTCCATCCCTACCGCTTCCGGTAAGACCCTGATCGCTGAAATGGCGATGCACGCCGCTATCGCGCGGGGCGGC
>CAZFXY010000218.1:0-1361 GCA_964523185.1 uncultured Methanoculleus sp. | reverse complement strand
CTCTATGACACTGCCGCCTACATCGACGATTATCTTGAAGAGATGGAGCGGGAAGACATTTTCCGACGGAAACGGGCAAAAATGTCCCGATCCAAAGGGTTTGGGCGGTGAATCCTGAGGATTACGGGCGCCTTTTCTTTTTGCTTCAGATGGCAGGCGCTGCGGTTCTCGTGGTTGGCGGGATTGTGTTTGTAATGCTGCTGGTATGAGGATGACTGATAGGCATAGGCTCCGTGCGCCTTTTTATTCTTATGGTCGAACTCGTGTGTCGTGTATGAATCCTCATGCAGTGTGGGTGGTGCGGGGGCCTCACCTTGGACGCCCTGACAGCACGACTGCGTATTGTTGTTGCATACTGTACAAACAGGCTCCGTGATCTCACCGGCTGATAATATAAGTTTTTTAGGATGGGGATGTGGGTTAGTTCAGGCTGATGCGGGTTTGTTCCGCTGACTTTTGTGCCCGCGTGTTTGTTGCACGCAAAGACCCTGCACGCTCTCTCGGTAGTGTGAAGAGCAGAGATGCCGGCTATGCTGCAGCAAATCAGCATATACACTACCAATAAGTAGTCTCCCACAGATATGTATAGCACTACTAATGGCCTCTATTGAAGACGAGATTAAAGAAATCGAAGACGAAATCCGCGACACCAAATATAACAAGGCGACCTCGGGGCATATTGGCAGGCTCAAGGCGAAGGTTGCCCGTCTCAAAGATGATGCCGTCTCCCGTGCTATGGCCTCTGCCGGCGGTGGTGAAGGATATTCGGTAAAGAAATCCGGTGACGGCACGGTTGTTCTCGTCGGGTTCCCTTCTGTCGGTAAATCAACACTTCTCAATAAAGTGACGAATACTGAGAGTGCGGCTGCTGCCTACTCATTCACTACCCTTACGGTTGTGCCTGGATCTATGGAGCACAAAGGGGCAAACATCCAGATTCTGGATATTCCTGGTCTGATTGCAGGGGCTGCAATGGGCAAAGGACGTGGCAAGGAAGTGATTGCCGTGGTGAGGAGCGCCGACCTCATTCTGCTTCTGGGTGATGTGTACAATGAAAAGCACATCAATGTCCTCATTAAAGAGCTCTATGATGCAGGTATTCGCCTAAACAAAGAAAAACCGGATATCACCATCCAGAAGAGGGGATATGGGGGTATCAGGTTCAACAGCGTCGGCAATTCGAGTCTTGATCTCGAAGATATCCGGCCCATGCTAGCAGAGAACAAGATCGTAAATGCAGATGTGCTGGTCCGCGGAGAGGTGACACAGGACGATTTTATTGACGCGATGTTTGGCAACCGTGTCTACGTGCCTGCATTCTTTGCTATCAACAAGGTCGATCTGGTTGACAAAGAGACGCT
>CAZFXY010000217.1:0-1365 GCA_964523185.1 uncultured Methanoculleus sp. | reverse complement strand
ATGCCTGGTCCGCTATTCTGCCGGGTAAAGACACCTGGAAAAGAGAAAGAGATTGTATCACGGGTGGACCTGGCGGAAAAAGAGCATGCTTCTCTTCTGCCACATGTCATACCAGAGCATCAAACACATGCGCGTGGTTAAAGAGAACAAGGCAGAACCGACGAATAACGTCTGCATTGTTATCATGGATGACCTTTTTATCCGAGGAGGACACATATATATAAAAGGAGTGAATGTTCTGGCGAATCAAAATAGAAAAAAAAGTGGGCAGGTAGAAGAACCTGCAATTGTACGGGTAAAACTACCTAGTAAAAGGAATAGGGAGATATTTGCAGAAGCAGATCTTATGCTCGGTGCAAATCATATCAGGGTGCGTTGCTTTGATGGAATTACACGAACCGGGCGCATTAAAGGGAAGATCAAAAAGCGGGTCTGGATTCGTGAAGGCGATGTGTTAATCGTCGTTCCGTGGTCATTCCAGGACGAAAAGTGCGATATCATATACCGGTACACCCGGCCACAACGGGAGTGGCTGCAGCGTAATAAATATCTCTGAATGTACCTTTGTCTGGATAGGATCCGGCATTTTATCCCGTTCTTTTCTTTTTAGTGACGCATCATATCCGACCACGCGAAGAGTGACGGGTATTGATTGGTCGTACGCACGTACTCACCGACAGAGAGACCGTCATGATGCCCTTTTTAGACTGGTCCAAATCCACATGTAAGAGACAAGAGAAGTAGTAACGAACTGGTATTGACATGGAGATGTGATCATCGTTACCTCCGAAAGATAACGAACGTTTCAACATCCACTGTTCCGTTCGGGAGACTCTCATCAAAAACAGGGGGAATATCCGGTTTTGCCCTGATACCATGGCATTACCTAACAATGCCTTCCGACAGATCTCCGGAGGCCGTTTTGTCAATCAAACGTAACGCCCCTTGGTCTTTAGCCAAGGGCCTTTAAGCGATTCATTTCTCTTTCCGAACCTGCCTGAACCATTGTTTCCGTGGTTTTTGGTAGAGATGGGGTATGTCCCCCCCCTTCGCGGAACGGACGTCTCCGATGGTGTAGAAAGCATTTGGATTGAAATGCTGCACCATCTCGATCACCATTCGGATGTCTTTTCGCTTCACAACCAGAAAGATCAGCTTTACCGGTCCGCGTTTACCTGTCCCATCCACGGCGGTCACCCCATATCCGTTAGATTTCAGTGCAATGATCAGGTCTGTTGCATCATACTGGGTGATGATCCGGATAAGGTTGAGCCCGATTGCCATCCGCTCCTCTACAAGAATGCCGACAAAGTTACCAACCGCAAATCCGGCCGAATAGGCGAGAATATTGACGATGCTGCCGAT
>CAZFXY010000216.1:0-1405 GCA_964523185.1 uncultured Methanoculleus sp. | reverse complement strand
TCTTTTCTTCCGGCGTATCTTTTCTTCCGGCGTATCTTTTCTTTCGACTTCAAAACAGAGAATCCCTGACAAGCCCTGACAGGCGATGAAACCTCTCAGTAGCATATAGAGAAAGCCTAAAATTCCATGATACAGGAAATCTCACCCCTCCGTAGCAAACCATAAAGTAAGAATCCTGCGAACAATGGCATAATGGGTATACATGTCCTCGCTTTTGCGACAAGCCCACGGCGGCACGGCAACTCTGAAACACTCCTTGATGCTCTCCTTGACGCAATGGCGGCAGAAGATGGCGTCACTGTAGAAAAGTATACGCTCGACGAAATAGAGATCCGCCCCTGCCGGGGATGTAATGCCTGCGAGAAACTGAACCGCTGCATCATGCAGGATGACGACCTTCACTGGATACTGGAAAAGATAATCGCTGCAGACATTGTCGTGATGGCCTCCCCGGTATATTGCATGGGACTGTGTGCGCAGGCAAAGGCGCTTGTTGACCGGATGCAGGTGCTCCGCTCCCGGAAGTATGTGCTCCACCTTCCGGTAATACCGGCAGAACGACAGGGAAAACGGCTGGGAGCGTTTCTTTCGACGGCCGGTCAGGACTGGGACTATGTCTTCGACGCCCTCATCCCATCAGTAAAATGCTTTTTCCATGTCATGGATATCAAGAACCGCGATATATCATACCTGATGGTAAATAGCGTAGACGAAAAAGGTGAGCTTGCCGCCCACCCGACGGCCGTCGCGGATGCAACAGCCCTCGGGATGCAGATGATTGAAGAGAACAAAAAGCGGCTTACTGAAGAGGAAAGGTAAGAATACATATGAGAGAATAGCCAAAGAGGTCAGGGATTGAGAGGAAACAAAGAGATGAAAAACAGAGAGGAAACCGCTGTTACGGGGGAGAACACGGAGGAGGAGATAATGAAAGAAAAGGAACGGATGGGCAATGAAACTCCCCGCCCGGTACGGGTGCTGGGCATCTCCGGCAGCCCCCACCGGCGGGGAAACACCGAACAGCTGCTGGACTCCTTTCTGGAGGGAGCAGCAGACGCCGGTGGGGAGACGGAGAAGATCGTTCTCTCCACGCTACATTACCGCTCCTGCCAGGGATGCAATGCCTGCCATAAAACCGGCGTTTGCGTCATGAATGATGATCTCATCCCAATTCTCACAAAGAAAGTCCCGGAGGCAGACATCGTCGCCCTCGCGTCCCCCATATACTCTATGTCCATCACGTCAGAGTTAAAGGCGTTCATTGACCGGGCGCACACGGTGTGGGCACAGCAGTTCAGGCTCAATATGGTGCACTACGACAAAGAGCACTTCACCACCCACCCCGGCTATTTTCTGGCAACAGCAGGGATGGAGCGACCGGACATCTTTGACTATGCCTACCCCA
>CAZFXY010000215.1:0-1409 GCA_964523185.1 uncultured Methanoculleus sp. | reverse complement strand
CTGTGCAAATGTCATATAGGTTGCATCGATATCCGGCCGTTCTTCGCGGTCAACTTTGATGCTAATAAATGAGCGGTTCAGTATGGCGGCCACATCAGTGTCTTCAAAGGATTCGTGGGCCATGACATGGCACCAGTGGCAGGATGAATAACCGATAGAGAGAAATATCGGTTTATTCTCCGTGTGTGCGCGTGACAATGCTTGTTCACCCCATGGATACCAGGCAACCGGGTTTTCGGCGTGCTGCTGGAGATAGGGGCTGTGCGTATCCTTGAGGTGGTTAGGTAGCGGTGGGTGTGCCATATGCCTTCACGGCGGTATTGGCATGGGAAGTGAAATAATTATGGGAGCTCGATCGTAGACCTCAATGAAAAAATACATTCATATAATGATGTGGTCCACTCCTTGTTTATGACAACAGAACAATGGGAGCATCTGATTCTTGAAGATTCAAGCCTAAGAAAAATAACAGAAAATCTCAATATTTTAGGCAGGGAAGGCTGGGAAGGCACAGGGATTGCATATTACCGGGGAGGATATAATGCGAATTACATAGTATTGTTGAAGCGCAGATTGGATTGATTATATGTATTGATTTCTCGTTTAAACGAATTTCAAAGGTAGTGTGACGAAAGTTCTGTAAAATTGAAGACGCCCTGTATCCAACATTGATTTGGAACAAGAAGGTACAGGGCAATGATACCATACGAGTTATTACAAGATTATCTTAACGACAATGACCAGGGGAGGGGAATCTCATTACATGGTTCCTGAATCTCGTCATGCAAATGGAAGCTCTTGAACAGGCCGGAGCCAATCCATATGAACGAACTGATTCCCGGAAAGCTCAAAGGAATGGTTATAAAAATCGTTCCCTTAAAACACGCTATGGAGAGATAAATCTTAAAAAACCTCAATTTAGGGAGTTTCCCTTTGAAACGGAATTATTTGGAAAATATGCCCGAGTGGAAAAAGCACTTGTGAACGCGATTGCTGAATCTTATCTTCAGGGTGTTTCTACACGAAAGGTTCAGACTATCGTGTCTCACCTTGGCATAGAACAGCTCTCCCCTTCAAGTGTATCCAGGATCTCAAAAGAACTTGATGAACACGTCCATGAATTCCTCAACAGGCCAATTGAATCGAGATTTCCGTATGTTTTGGTAGATGCAACATATTTCAATATACGTGATGGGATGTGTCATATAAACAAAGCACTTCTCGTCACCGTTGGCGTAAGAGAAGATGGATATCGTGAGATCCTTGGAGCAAGGATTACTGACTGCGAGAATGAAGAATTTTGGTCTGGGATGTTCGATGACCTTAAGGAGAGAGGATTGGATGGGGTAAAGCTTGTGGTCTCGGATGGTCATACCGGGATACGGAAGGCAGTTTCATCATCCTTTTTA
>CAZFXY010000214.1:0-1425 GCA_964523185.1 uncultured Methanoculleus sp. | reverse complement strand
GTTGAATTATCATTATGGCCAGACAGAACATCATCAAAGGAACAGATATCCATCAAAAGCTCCTTCTCCCCGTCGACATGACCGAATGGTTGTCAGATGATGATGTTGTCTATGCCATTACAGATACGCTACCGCTCCTTGATCTTTCGGATTTTTACACCGAATATCGAAAGGATGGAATTGGTGGATCTTTTTACGACCCGGTTTGCATGCTGGGCATTCTCATGTATGCACTTGTCCGCGGTGAACGTAGCAGCCGAAAAATTGAACTTGCGTGCAGGTTTGACATCGGTTACCGGATTGCGGGTCAAAATATCCAACCCGATCATACGACAATATTCCGTTTCAGACAGCGATTTACACCACAGTTAAAAGATATTTTCAGACAGTTCTCGGGTCTGCTCATTCGTTCCGGAGTCACCAGTCTTGGAATCATTGCCCTGGACGGAACAAAGATAGGTGCCAACGCATCACTCTCAGCCAACCGAAAGGCAAAATGGCTTACTAAGAAGTTGGCAGATGCGATGATTGAGGAATTTGAGGAGGGACTTTTGGAAGATGTTCAGAATGAGAGGGAAGATCCATCACAGTTTCCGGATTTCCGTCTTCCCGAAGAACTTGCCACACGAGAGAGGCGCATTCAGCGCATAAAAGCGGCAAATGATGTCCTTGTAAAAGAGCAGAACGAACAGGCTAAACGCAAGGAAGAAGAGATCGCAGAAAGGGAAGATGAAGAACGTGAATCTGGGAAAAAGATGAGAGGACGAAAACCAAAGCCGCCCTGTTATGGTGTTTCTCCCGATGACAAAGTCAATCTTACTGACCCGGAAAGCCGTATTATGAAGACCCAAAATGGGTATATTCAGGGGTATAACGTCCAGTTCGTGACCGACATTCATCAATTTATACTTGCAGCCGAAGTCACAAATGACCAGAACGACGTTGGTCAACTTGAGCCTCTTGTCACTGAAATAACCGATCTTGCACAGGAATGTGAAGTTGAACCGCCTTTGGTTCTGGTTGCCGATGCAGGATACTATTCAACCTCAAACATTCTCTCAGAAAGAAGGTGTGGTCCCAAACTTGTTATCGCAACCAAAAAAGAGCGGGATTTTGATAAAGATTTTCCAAACAGCAGGATATTAACCGAAATCGATGAATTCTGTAGACCCCATTCTGAACATTTTCCCGCAATTCCAGTGATTACATCTCTTGCCAGAGTCGTGTGGGAATTGTTTATCGATCGGGATATACCAGCAAAACAACCGGAGAGATTGTCCGGTGTATTATGAATGCACGAATGGATATTCCTACAAATCGCGAACACTATCGAAAACGTAAATGGATGGCTGAATCAGTTAATGGGAATCTAAAGAGTAATTTGCGGTTCACCAGATTTCAGGGTAAGGGTCTCAAATTCTGTGC
>CAZFXY010000213.1:0-1479 GCA_964523185.1 uncultured Methanoculleus sp. | reverse complement strand
CCGGTGCGTGAGGGCACATTGTAGATAATCACCGGCACGCCGACGTCGGCAAGCTTCGTATAATGCTTAATAAGACCGGATCTGTTCGGTTTGTTGTAATACGGAGAAAGGACAAGCGCCCCGTCTGCACCCTGATCGTATGCGGACTTGGTAAAGCGCAGGGCTTCGGCGGTGTTATTCGAACCCGTCCCGGCAATCACCGGCACCCTGCCATTCACAGCATCAATGGTCGCTCCAATGACAACCTCATGCTCTTCAAAGGTCAGGGTGGCCGACTCACCGGTTGAACCACAGGGCACGACCCCGTGCACCCCGTTTTCAAGCAGATACTCAATGTTTGCGCAAAGACCCGGAAGATTCAGGCCCGCGTCTGTTGTATCCTCAAACGGGGTGATAAGTGCAGGAAAAATACCCTCAAACATAAAAGGACTATATTTCTTTTCTTCTATTAACCTTTCTCGTGACGTAGCCTGCTACCCGGTTCCGCACACTCTTGCTGCCGATCACTGCTACTTCAGAAACAACAAGCTTGTTTTCGTCAAAGTCTCCGCTGAACCGGTTGCCGTGTTTTACGAGCAATTCCTGGCCCAATGATTTAATGTAAGATGGTTTTACTCCCATTCGTATTCTCCACTATAAACTGGTATAACTAATGCAACCTGAGAGCATAATAATATTGCGAGCCACATCTGCCGGAGTTTCGGCAATAATCCAGAGGATGGTCGCGGTATCGCCCATGTTCTGGCCATAGATGACATCCGGTACGCCGTTTCTGCAGCAATACTCCACACCCCAGTCCATGGTGCCGGAACCGGGCGGTCCATTACGGTATGCAGAGGCGGTTAGCGCGAGGTCGTCGGTAACACAGTGGAGGATTTCTTTTGTGCATTGCACCGCTGCAGCGGCACGCAGGCGGTTATCATGCCGGATGATGGTGAGAAGGATACGCGCGACGGCGGGGTCTGCGGTTACGCTGATCGCAGGCGGGTCGTAGACGACGCTGCATACATCATCCGGTGCGCGGGCCCGGGACAGGGCATAGCCCATCCGGATGCCCCCCTCCGGAATGAGCTGCGGGTCTGCGGTCCGGGTTTCCCATGCGGCCTCCTCCAGGGCAATCCGGAGTTCGTGGCGGGTCTGCATGGATAGCGGTTACCTGCAGAGGGGATAAACTTTGCAGGGAATGGATAGGCATTTACCTCATCACGGGGAATATGATGCAATGAACCGACTCGCCCTTGACGCGACAACATCCATCGCAAGCATCGTTGTGCTGATTATAGGAGTCATTGTGCTGCCCATGATCCTTCCGGCGTCCTATGCATATATCGCCGCCATCATTCTCTTTATTGTTTTTATGAGCGTGGGCGGCTATTACGTTGGTCAGAAGATCACCTGAGGCGTCGGACGCGAAATCACCGGAGACGTTGGTCAGAAGATCACCTGAGGCGTCGGACGCGAAATCACCGGAGACGTTGG
>CAZFXY010000212.1:0-1490 GCA_964523185.1 uncultured Methanoculleus sp. | reverse complement strand
TCTTGTGGTTGGGGAAATCTCTACAACTTTCGACATAAATTATCGCCTAATTATCTAAATATGTTCTTCTGGCTATCCTAACACACATGGATGCATAAAATCGCGTATCATGTGTTGCAACACACGTACCCGCTAAGAAGTACGTATGATATATGTGAATTAACAGTTAAAAATAAGTTTCGCTAGTATCACGGGTCAAATTCGCAGGTTTGTGTTGTTCGGGCACTCCATTTTTTGCATATTCTTTCATGCTCAGAGTGCCATTTTGTGAAAACGTGCAGATTTCAGTAAAAATTGATAATTGATCGATCAATTTGCCCTGATCTCAGCTTTAAGTTCAGCAATAGTTGCTTTGCGCTCCGCATAGGCATCATGCTGATGAATACTTTCCTCATTCGTCTGTTTTATCGTGATAACAGAATCTCCGGGAAGATATGAGAATTCACTAACCACCTGTTTGGCCATTTCACGCACACAGTCTTCTACAAACCGGGCATTGCTGTGTGCTGAAAAGACCACATGGCTCTCATCACCACGTTTCAGGAGTTCAAAGATCCTGGCGCTCATGGAGTCTTTCAGAATGGTGATGATGGTATCGAGTTCAACACGCTGATCGTCATCCGTCTCGATTAAGAGAAATCCTTTTCCCCGTTGGTTATGTGTGGCCATTGGGATTTCGTTCAGGAAATCCTGTATCTTTTCCTCACTGACCTCAAGATTGCGCAGTTTTGCCGAAGCAAGTTCTTTCATGATATTCTGAGCACAGGGGCAGGCAGTGATACCGGTAACCTCTGCACCGATCATCTTCCGAACGATGGGTGTACCATTGTTTCTGTCAGCAACCGCACTGGCATGTACCTCGACGACCTCGTCACACTCCGTTTTGGATACGGGTGTCTCACGCTTTACCATATACAGACTCTTCATCTTCACTTCTGTGCGGTCTGCATATTCATGATGGTCAAGGAGTTTACGGGCAACAGCATTGCACACTTCTTCAATACCATTTACTTCACCTTCGGTGGCCTGCTGAAGCACTTCATCAATCACTTCAAAGTTTCTGGAGAGATTTGCACCCTTCAGGCTGCTGGGAAGATCCACGTATACATTGAATATTGATATGAAGATTACCGGGCGTTTTCCCGGACGGGCCACTTCAACAAGTTTCTTGACATTTTTGACGCCGACCCGGGTAAGATTTATTCTGACTTCAGGTTGGGTTGATTGTGTATCGGGCAGTTCCATGTTAACCTCAAATGAAAAAAGCAGATTCATATACAAATTCTGCTGGTAGCAATTTCCTGATGTTAGGTTTTTTATGCTATGCTATAATAGTTATGAAGGAAACCAGCAACCGTTGGGGACGAAAAAATGATACAAAAATACTACGAATCCGATGCAAAGCTAGAATATCTGGCGAATACCCAGATCGCTGTCATCGGGTATGGGTCTCAGGGACGGGGCCAGGCACTCAACCTGCGCGATTCCGG
>CAZFXY010000211.1:0-1547 GCA_964523185.1 uncultured Methanoculleus sp. | reverse complement strand
GATTCAATGATCTGGAACTCATTTTTGGCAAAATTGTCCCCCTCTGTACCCACACGTTCAGGTAAAAAAAGATGAAAATAACTCACCACCTACAGAATCCATACCAGATTTCGATGAACCCCTCATTTGGTTAAGGTTCTCAACTCTCTCAATCGGTATGTTCCTGTAGATGACACCCAAATTATGCCCAATCACGTGAAGCAGACACTCGCCTTTTGCCTTTTTCAGTCCTCTGTGACTAAGATGAGTCCACCGTTTATTGTATTTCAAATTCCCAAATGGTGCTTCTGCAACCGTAATTCGTTTGGCATATTCCTCCTTTCCAAAAGGTGTGGCAAGTTTCTGCCTCATTTCATCCTTCAGCGATTCTTTCGGATGCCGTGTAATCGTTCTTGAGGATGCCTTTGTACAGTCCAGTTGAATTGGACACCAGAAACAGTTCCCCCCATACAGTCGAAGTGACTGTTTTTTATTATCTCTCTGAATCCGGAGAAAATCCATTCTTCTCCCGGCAGGACAGTAGTAAAAATCGCCCTCTTCAACATAGCGGAACCGGGACTTTGTAAAGTATTTCGGTTTTCCATGGGTGTCTATGAAATGCATATTGTCCGGGATCAGGCCGTTTAGCCCGTTTTCATTGAGAAATTCATAGTTTTCATACGTCGCATATCCTGGGTCTGCGCTGAGAACAGTTGGTTTGTGGTTGGTGTTGTGCACCACCTGTTCAACCATTGGAATCAGTTGATGGTAATCCGTTTCTTCTGTGGTTACATCAGCAGCAACGATAACGTGTAATTTGTCATCCACCGCAGTCTGAAGGTTGTATGCAGGAATCAGAGTCTGTTTACTTTTCATCACGTTCGCGTCTTTATCTGTGAGGTTTATCCGTTTTTCACCGGATTCTTTCAGACAGGAGTGTGCATTGGCAAGCTGCTCAATTTTCTTCATCAAGTCAGGGTCTTCAGCAAGTTCTTCAGGAATTAAAAACGGGGAACCGGTACCAAACACCTCATCCTCTTCCTCATCTGTTCTCGCAGATATTTTGAGCAGTTTTTTGATGCGCTTCTCCAGCTGTTTTTCGTTCATTGTTTTCTTTGGAGAAGCATTGGCTTTGATTTTGGAGCCGTCAAAGGCTATGTGGTTCAGACCAATGAGATCAAGATCCTGGCAGATGTGAATGATCTGCTCAAAAAGGGGGATCAAATCGTCAAAGAAACGAGTCCGAAACCGAATTATTGTCCGATAAGATGGCTTTTGCATTGCTGCAAGGTACATAAAGGCGGTGTCAGTATTGAGTTCGTTTTCTATTTCTCTCTGCTGCTGAATATTCCCATGAATGTGGCATAAAAGAGGACCTTGGTCAGCATCTTGGGATCATATGCATTCTGACCGTTATCGGTGCAATACGAGGAATAGAGAACGGAGAGATCCATCTTATCGACAACAGCATTGATGATGCGTGCTTTGTGATCGGCTGGAACAAATTCTTCTACTGACAGGGGGAGCAGCATGGTCTGTCCCTGATGGTATGGTTTGAAGCCTTGTCT
>CAZFXY010000210.1:0-1558 GCA_964523185.1 uncultured Methanoculleus sp. | reverse complement strand
TCCGTGTATTATCCGTGTCCCCACAACACATGCGGGGCACTTCTCGAAAATATCCAATACCACAAGAGAAATCTGCGCGGCATCCATCAGTTGTATTACCTCACCTTCCAGACACGGATATTCTGAGAAGAGGGATTATTTGGGCAAAAGACCCGCAAGATCTTCCGGGGGCGTCAGCACAACGGGTTCAAGGTGCATACGTTCCATAAACGCAGAATCACTCATACATGCGAAATCGGGATTAATCCGGGCAATAAGAGAGCAGAATGCACGGAACCCTCCGTCAGGCCGTTTGGCTGCATCACAGAAAAGCGTCATATTGAATGCATAATGACCCGCACCGCGATAAAGAGCGATGACCCGCTCAATCCCTTCAGCAAGAAGATCACACCAGGGTTCGAGCTCGGTAATACACCTGATCGGAAGATATGCACGCACCTCTTTTTCACCCAGCGGGACTGCGTGGGCAAAAAAGGGCAGTTCATCACCAAAGAGATAACGCGGCCCCCCCATCTCCTGTTCAAGAAGACAGTCCCGATAGGTCGTGCCGGTTCTTTGGCAGAATGCCTCCGACTGGTGAATGACCATCCCGGCATGATATGTCGGAACCGCATCTGCCATTCCCTGCATATGCGGATGGAGCATACTCGCACCGGCCGACTGCAGATAATTCCAGTTGCAGGAAACATAACCGTCATCACCGGAAAAAGCAGCAATCTGCGCATGAAGGGCATCTTTTATCTGACCTGAAGTAATCTGCTTTGGGCAATGCGCCTCGGTCAACACCGTCACCACATGGTTTTGTGCAAATGGATAGAGATTCGGAAACGTGACACTCTCACCGACGGTGATGCGCGTGCCGTCAGCAAACACCGGCGTCTCCACACGAACCCGTTGAGGACAGAATACACAGGGAGAGTCATCCTTTGGATTATTTGGCTTGTGGGCGACATTAATCGTGCGCTGAATCCGGTTTGGTGCAATCCGACACTGCATACCGGTCAGCAGATCCCTGCGGTAGTGCACCTGATGATGCTGGGGGTCACACCCCGTCACCTGAAATAACGTGTTCATTCTATCTGCTGCCATACGCAAAACCTGCTAAGAGAACCGTTTGGGTGTGTTAGCAAAAAGACCCACCCTGAGAAAAACCCGGATACGATGCCACTGCCGGTCACCACCGGGTAATCGATAGAACATCAAAAGAAAAGAAAAAGGTTTTGATATTAATCCAGCGGTCTTAGATTAACTTTCCAAGAAGACGGATGGAATTGGTCATATCAGGACCAAGTGGAGAGCCGAAGATGATCTGGGTAACGCCAGATGCAGTCAGGTCTTCGCACTTCTGCTGAACCATATCAGGGGTCCCTGCAATGGTGAATGCATCAATCTCTGCATCACCGACGAGACCACCGACTGCTTTGAAGTCGAAACGTCCGAGTGCTTCTTTGATCTTGCCGACATTGGCAAGGTCAAGCCCGTGGCGCTGGAGAAGGGGCGGGGGTGAACCTGCTGCAATGAATGCTGCAACGATCTTTGCTGCATTGCGTGCCTTCTT
>CAZFXY010000209.1:0-1568 GCA_964523185.1 uncultured Methanoculleus sp. | reverse complement strand
CGCAAACTATGATTTTCAGTTAGGGAATATCTCCAAACCTAACTTCTTCTCAAGCGCTCTTACTTTCTTTGGTACCTCTGTAATTTGATCGAATCCATCATATGATATTTTTGTGACCTTTGAAAAGATCAGGAGTACATCCTTCGGAGAATACTCAGAAGTCAGCCCTGCTTTCTTTATGACGTTCAGGATCTTACAATAGAGATACAGACACAGAAATCCAACAAACAAATGGCCACAAACTGCGCTTCTGTCGCCAAGATACAGGACGTCAGCCTGAATCTCATTTTTCAGGGTATCAAAATGCTTTTCAACAAGATCCCGTGTTTTGTACAGTTCATAGATCTCCTGCGGAGTCTTCTCCAAGTTTGAAAGAAAGAGAATTCTGCCAGCACTTTTTTCTTTGACCTTTGCCTCGTCTGATTCAAGCTTTCCATTTTCCATTCTTGAAAATATCGTCTTTCTCTCTTCAAGTCTGAGGTCTTCGTCCTCAAACAGATACAATATTTTATCGCTGATCTCCCTTTTTCCACCCCGTATAAGGCGTTTATGATACATAAAATGATGATTCAGGTGTATCCGGGTCTTGTAGTGATTACTGTTTCTGCGAAGGGGCACTATGAACGAACATTTCCGCTCAATTAACCCTTCAACAACTTTTTCAGAGACAAATCCTCCATCCATAACAATTGTTGCATCATGAAGGTCGAGTTCATCTATTGAAGGTAGGAGTGTAGATACGTCCTTCACTGAACCGGGAACCGGACGAAGCATAACCGGCAGGCCAGTCTCAAGTCCACAAAACAATGCTATGTTCACCTGAGGAAGGGCCATTTCCTGAGCATTGTGGCCCCATTCGGCAAAGGACAAATTGTCCGAAAGGGAAAAAATAAAGGAGAGATCATAGAGGAGATGGGTATTTCCTTTGCGGAGATATTTGAAGACAATGTCCTGTCCTAATTTGTCATCTCCAATTTCGCGTAATGTGAGTGACAGATTTTTTGGAGAGCATTTTGGGGATATGTTCAAAGAATTGTCTAATTTTTCCCATGATGTGTTTACTCTTTTTAATGGAAGATATCCGGAAATGCGGGTAAAAACAAGAGCAATGATATCTTCCCAGTGGTCCGGAAAAGCTTCGACAAGTATTGGGATCAGCTCTTCAAATTCCTGAGCAAGAAATTTAGCATTTCCATATTCATGAGCTGATTTTGGTCTGGACACGGATTCTCTTTTAGATTTGTCCTGTGGTGGGCGGTCGGCTCCTTTGACAAGCAGCCCATGTTCTTCGGTTAGTCTTCCCTGGTAACGGGAGATCTTTTTGGTCTTCTTGGTTTCCTTGTTGTACGTGCTTGTGGAATGGTAGACATACGGTTTATTCTGAATATATTTGATTTCGAGGCACTTTATCCCCTGACTTCTTTGGTCCTCCAGCCACTTTTTTGCCCATTCTTCCATGGTTTAATATTAGGGAATACAAATATATGAAACTTTCGCCTGAAATTATGTGAATTTCAAAAATGACGCAGCATAGCGGAAATTAATCCCTATGTTTGGAATAGTTTAGG
>CAZFXY010000208.1:0-1590 GCA_964523185.1 uncultured Methanoculleus sp. | reverse complement strand
GTCCTGTGGTGAACCTCTGTCTGGGTGTGCTCTTCTTTGTGATTCTTATCGCAGGGTTTGCTGTGCAGAGTGCACCGGTGATTATCCTTGGCACCGTTGGCCTTTCGGTGAACGGGATGATTGCCTTCTTTAACATGCTCCCAATCAGTGTGCTGGATGGTAAGAAGGTGCTGGCATGGAACCCGGTGGTCTTTGCCATTGTAATCGTTCTCTCGCTCGGGATGATTCTCTTTTCGATGAATTATGCCGGCGTGATGGATACGGTCATCGCTGCGATATTCGGATGGTAACCGGGCATCATCTTTTTTTCAATACCTTTCTTGTTCGTTTTGGCAGGGTTCACCACTGCTGTCTTTTTTATCATGGCATTGATTCAGGTTTTTTGTGGGTGAAACCTGCCAGCATTACCGGGTGAAACCCGTCAGCATTACCGGGTAATATGCCAGAAAAGGCGTCAGTATCCCCGAATGGCAATCTGGCGGGTGTGGGCTGTTGTAGGCAGGGGCAATTGGTACACTATGCATACATACCTTTTTTTTGGAAGCATGTAGAACAAAGGTTACGATGAAGGTTGTAGCGTTTAACGGAAGTCCACGACGGGACGGCAATACCGTTTGCCTGCTCGCGATGGTCTGTAAGACTCTCGAAGATGAAGGGATTGAGACAGAGATCGTGCAGGTGGGGGGGAAGTGTGTGCACGGCTGCACGGCCTGCATGAAATGCGCGGAGAATCTGGATCGTCGATGTGTGCTCACCGACGATCCGATGAACGAGTGGATGGAGAAGATGTTTGCGGCAGACGGCATCATCATCGGCAGCCCGACCTATTTTGCCGATCTGACACCGGAAACAAAAGCCCTCATCGACCGGGCAGGCTTCGTCGCCTCTGCAAATGGCGGTCTCCTCAACCGAAAGGCAGGTGCGGCGGTTGTCGCGTTCCGTCGGGCGGGTGGCATCCACGTGTATGACTCCATCAACCATCTCTTTGGCATATCGGGCATGGTGACCGTTGGTTCCTCTTACTGGAACCTGGGCATGGGGCTCAATCCCGGTGAGGTGGAGAATGATGCGGAGGGGCGCCGGACGATGGAGGACCTTGGGAAAAATATGGCATGGCTGTTACAGAAGATCAAGGAATGAGCGGGTTTCAACGGCAATTCATTGACATCACTTTCCATTCCTGCCGATGGTAATACCCCTCTCATTTCCGCCTTTTTTCCAGTTGCCAATGTCTACGTATTCTAGCCTCCCATGTCTATTTATTCCATCAGTACGCACGGATAACCTATGCAAATTCCTTTGTTTGCCCTTGAACGCTACTTCGGAAACTACGAATTTTCTGTTCCCTATATGCTCTCTGCTGCTGACTGTGAGACATGGTCTGCAGGTGAAATCTTTGCAATGGAGGATGGCTCGCTTGACGCCTTCTGTGCGATGCGGTTTACCTATACCGAGCCGCAGGGAGATCTAACACTACGAAAAGAGATATCAGCACTCTCCAATGACATCGGGCAGGAACAGTGCGTCGTCTTTGCAGGCGCCGAGGAGGCAATCTTTCTCACCATGCACGCCCTGCTCAGCCCCGGCGAC
>CAZFXY010000207.1:0-1604 GCA_964523185.1 uncultured Methanoculleus sp. | reverse complement strand
CCTTCTCGATGACGCGGACATTATCCCCGCGTACCGTAATAGGAATGGGCACCATCGATTCATAGAGTTCAAGCGTAACTTCCTCTTTTCCTGAGTCAACACGCCTGACAATAGCTTTTTCACCTTTGAACGGACCTGCAATGAGCTCTACAATGGTGCCCTCTTCGATGCCACTTACTGCGGGTTTTGGCTCAAGGAAATGTTCAATTTCACTGAACTCACTCTCGCCCCTCACCACTGCACGCGCATTAGGAATCAGGCGGACAAGCTGCTCCATCCGGGCATACTCATCCGGTGTTTCAATGAAGACATAGCCTCGCACCTCATCCGGGGCCATAATTGCGGTGATAACAAACTCGTCATGATCCTCAAGCACCTTGACAATGTCATCTACGACTTTCCGCTCTTTGTTGGCCGTCGTCTTAAGCGCGTAAATCTTGTTTCCAAACTCACTGCTCATAATCATCACAGGGGAATGAATCCCATCATTTTGTATACAATAAACCCGAGTAAACCGATGATCAGGATACCGATTGCAGCAACGATGGCGATTTTATTAAATTCATCGCGAGTGGGCGTCCGGGCAAGTTTCAGGACACGCCAGTATTTCTTGAATATTTCTTCATTTATTGTTTTTAAATCAACCATTGTGGTCACCTGAGGAAATCAATATCAAATTCAGTTGAGTGTTTCCTGGACGAGAACATCTCATTACGGCCATATATCTGGGGAGAATTCACACCCGTTACGACAAGCATTGTGCGCATCCGGCCCTGCATACTGGGATCGATCTGGGCACCCCATATAATCCGGGCTTCAGGGTCAATGCGCTCATAAACTTCCTTAACGACACCTTCTGCCTCTGCCATCGTCATGTCAGGGCCGCCGACCACATTCACGAGGGCAGCGGATGCACCAGAAATGTCAACATCAAGGAGAGGTGAACGCAGGGCTTTCTTTACAGAGTCTATCGCCTTGTCTTCACTGTCACTCTCACCCATACCGATCATCGCCACACCGCCGCGTTCCATAACGGTCCGGACATCGGCAAAGTCGAGGTTCACCAGACCGGGCTGTGTGATCAGTTCGGTGATGCCTTTTACTGCACGCATTAAGACTTCGTCTGACACCTTAAAGGCTGCCTGGAGAGGGAGGCGCGGGACAATCTCAAGCAGGCGATCATTCGGCACGACAATGACGGTATCAGCCACGTCACGGAGTCGTTCCAGACCCGCCTCGGCGTTTTCCATCCGGATGGCACCTTCTGCGGTGAAGGGAAGGGTCACAACGGCGATCGTCAGTGCACCTGTCTCCCGGGCAGCTTTTGCAATCACCGGTGCAGAGCCGGTCCCGGTGCCACCCCCAAGCCCCGCAGTGATAAAGACCATATCGCATTCACCCAGTGCCTTGTTGATCTCCTCAATGGTCTCCATGGCGGCCTCTTCTCCTACCTGCGGGACGGAACCGGCGCCAAGACCCCGGGTGCGCTTACGGCCGATGAGAATTCTCGTATCAGCCTTTGTACGGATCAGATGCTGGGCATCAGTATTCAGTGCAATAAGATTTGCACCATGGATACCCTCTTCGGTCATCCGTGTCATCGT
>CAZFXY010000206.1:0-1631 GCA_964523185.1 uncultured Methanoculleus sp. | reverse complement strand
GTATTGTCGCTATCAGCATGCCCATCCGTATCATCAGGCTTTAGCCAGACATCCGCATGCTTCATCCACTCCCGGTATATGGTGGCATCAAAAGAGAAATATTTCTCACGCCGCTTGATCTCCATTCCGGCGAGCATCTCTCCCACTGTCGCATCGATGGGGCTGATGGCAGGGCACTTGTCAAGGATGCCGGTATAGGTCCCCTTGCCATTGGTGTATCCATGCAACAGCCGGTAGGCCGGCTGATACGAAAAGCCGAGAGCGTCCTGGAGTTGAGGGATAGTAAATACCTCAAGACCCATCTTTGCGATAGACTCCAGAGCCGCGGCCTCATTCTTTGTCAGCTTCGTCTCCTGCCCGCCGACATCACCGTTGATGGAACAAAAGAGCTGTTTTGCGTAATCAAAGTCCTCATGGGTAGCGATCAAGGTCCCGTTCTCATCCGTCTTTCGCTGAAGGAAGTGCAGCAGGGTGTGGCACTTGATCAGATCAAACAGCATCACCGGGTTGCGCCGGTTCTGAATAGAAGAAAAACAGACGCGTCGTGCAAACGGAATCTTCACCTTTCGGACCGCACTTTTGAGCATTTCCCATAGTGCCTGGCAGACCAGCACATCGGTGTCTTCTTCCAATGCAAGCCTTTCCCCGGTTTCAGTGATCTTCAAATCTTCGAAGACAGCCTGATCCTGTGCCTGTGAGTCATCAATCCAGACGGTAAGCATCCGGTTCATCACCTGATCATCACCCACACTCTCCACCTTGGCAAGCCACCAGACACAGCGCTCAGGTATGGTACAGACCTGCAGTTGCCGGTCACGGGTCAGGGTCCGGTGCACAATGGGCTCCCGGAAATTCGCGGTTGACGACTTGAGCACCTCCTGCATATCCTCTGAGAGCGTGACATCATCAAAGAGGAGCACCGTTCCCGGACGGAGGTCCTTATCATAGAAAAGTACCTTATTAGAGAAGGTGCCTTTCATTCGGTACTCCGTTGGGAGCAGACGAACCAATGCATTGCAGGCATGGGTCTTGCCCTTGCCGGAGTTGCCGGAGATGGCAACGTGCAGCCCGGAGGTGTTATTCACCGATTGTGATGCAACCGACATGATAAGACACTCCGCTACGGTGAGATCGCCGACATGGTAGCGGCTGAAGACGTCGAGGAGAAAACTGAGCGGATCGCCGTGTTCGAGAATCTCCCGTGCCTGGTTCCAATGTTCCTGCTGTACCTGCGAGGTTTCATACACCTGCGAGGTCTCAGAGAGGGAAGAGGTATCCGGTGCAGGGGATGGTTCCCCCGGTGGCTCTTTTGCACCGGCGGATGGTTCCCCCGGTGACTCTTTTGCACCGGTGGATGGTTTCGTCTTGTCTTTTCCCAGCTTTTCTTTCATCGCAGCCCATTCGGGATCATACTGTGCCCGGAGTTCCTGCCAGCGCTGTCTCCCGCCTCCGCAGGAGTCGTGATGACATCCGGCAAAGATGGCCCCGTTTGCAAACTGGATGGCAAACGCACCGTCGGTGTGTGCCGTGGAGAAGGGACAGTGGACCAGCGAGAAGAGGGTGCCCCCCTGCCAGAGCCGCTCGGATCTGATGGCGATGGCGTGTTTGTCAAGCCACCACCGGAGGTCAAA
>CAZFXY010000205.1:0-1636 GCA_964523185.1 uncultured Methanoculleus sp. | reverse complement strand
GAAGGTGCCTTTCATTCGGTACTCCGTTGGGAGCAGACGAACCAATGCATTGCAGTCCAGTGGACGACACGAAACAGCCATCCCCGGTCGTTGATACCCTGCCGGAATACGCTGAGGAGGCTTTTTCGTACCACGTCGCGGGTGAAGCGGTCAGGGAAGGTCTTTTCACTCTCATTTCCGTATCTGGCGGTGTATTTTTTCCCTTCCTTCGGCTGTGTTGTCTGAATGAAGGTGAGGAGGGTGTCGGTATCAAGGGCAAGCCTGCGGTTGAATGTGTCGGGATTTCCTTTGGGCTATCCCCTTTGGTGCATAAGGAAGACTCGGTATCAGTTTCAAACGGTTTTTCTGTGTAATCTGTGGCCCTTACCTGTCTAAATTCTTCCTCATATATACCTATGATGTAATATTGAGAATGTGGGAGAAATATTATATTCCGGTTTGGTTCTTATGTATAGGCGAAATGTCTATTGGTATTGCTGACATACAGAACAAATACCGGATTTGGGTATCAAATGGGTGAGGGTAATATATCAATGAGCAATTCTTATGTCAGTATTCGTGACGATGTGTTGCGAAAACTTGAGCATGAGCTACCGTACCTAAAGAGAGAATTTGATATTGAAACCATCGGAATTTTCGGGTCGGTCAGCCGGGGAGAGGATACGCCTGAGAGTGATGTTGATGTGCTCTATACATTCAGGCATGGGGCGATAGGGATACGGAAATTTCTGGATCTTGCCGACTTTCTGGAGGAATTGTTCGGACGGAAGGTTGAACTGGTGTCGGAAAAGTATCTGAGTCCCTATATCAGGCCATATGTGGAAGCGGATGTTGTGCTGTATGGTGCAGATACGGGTGCAGGTGCAGGTGCTTTATGAAGAAGAATCTGGTTTATCTGTCGCATATTCATGAGCAGTGCGAAGTCATTCTGAGTGTTTCAGAGAGAATAACTTTTGATGAATTTTTAACGGACAAAATCTATCAGAATGCAGTAATCCGTTCTTTAGAGGTTATTGGAGAGGCGGCCAAACAGGTTTCAACGGAGTTTCGGCATCAGCACCCGGAGTTGCCATGGAGAGAGATGGCAGGTACCCGTGACCGGCTGATTCACGGATATTTCTCTGTGAACCTGGAAGAGATCCGGATGATGATGCGAGATGATATTCCTGCTCTGTATGAACAGGTCAAAGAAATTCTGGCATTGCATAGGTAAGTGTCTGTTTTCGTGTTGATTTCTTTGGGGCGAGTGGGAAATTTGGCATTGACTATCCACAAGCCCTGCATTAAGGTGTATTTTACGTTGCATTTAACTTGCAAAACTCATTTCTGATACATTTGTTTTTTCTCTCATTCCTGATTATTATGGCAGCGTCAATCGCGTCACATTTTGTGTCAAGGAAAGAGGCGATGCGGGTTTGTTCGGGAAAAGATGGATAAAAGAGCAGAACTCACGAGATGAGAAAAAGGAGAGAAACGAAAAAAACAACGAAAAAAGAAAAGCAACCAAAAAAAGAAGAGAAACAAAAAATCCCCATCACTCTTTCCTGAGCATTGTCACCACAACCAGGCACCCGACAGCCGCCATCGCTGCCACATACGGAAAGACACCGATCCAGCTGCCGGTTGCCGTGCGGAT
>CAZFXY010000204.1:0-1644 GCA_964523185.1 uncultured Methanoculleus sp. | reverse complement strand
CGGTGTAGTTTTCTGTTACTGCCGCCTGCCCACTTTCCGGAATCGGTATTGTCTGCGTTCCGGTCATCGTGACCTGTGTCACAACAAGGGGGACGTCTGGTACTGATAGGATCACTTCGAGTGTTCCGCTTACATCTCCATCGGTGGTCGACGTTGCAACCACCGTGAATGAACCTGCCCCGGTGGTATCTGCATTCGCAATGGTGACATTTCCGGTCACTGCGTCAATGGATACTCCGGCTACCGGTGCCTGAAGAGTCCATGTAACATCCTCCCCTGGCATTGCATTGCCGAACTGGTCAAGGACTGTTGCGGTGTAGTTTTCTGTTACTGCTGACTGCCCACTTTCCGGAATCAGTATTGCCTGCGTTCCGGTCATCGTGACCTGTGTCACAACAAGGGGGACGTCTGGTACTGATAGGATCACTTCGAGTGTTCCGCTTACATCTCCATCGGTGGTCGACGTTGCAACCACCGTGAATGAACCTGCCCCGGTGGTATCTGCATTCGCAATGGTGACATTTCCGGTCACTGCGTCAATGGATACTCCGGCTACCGGTGCCTGAAGAGTCCATGTAACATCCTCCCCTGGCATTGCATTGCCGAACTGGTCAAGGACTGTTGCGGTGTAGTTTTCTGTTACTGCTGACTGCCCACTCCCGGGTATCTGGATAGTCTGTGTTCCGTTCACTACTACATCACTAACATACCGATTGATGGGACCAGTTACCGAATTTGCGATTAACGTAACTTCTTTCTGCCCTAACATTCTCCCGTTTAATGTTGCATCGGCAAGAAGCGCGATCGTTGATGCTCCAAGAACATTTCCCTGAAAAACAGAATCAGCATACAGTGTTGTTGTGCCAGCGACCTGCCAAAAGATGTTCGTTGCATCTGCACCGTTACTCAGTATCACCTGTTTATTTACGGCAATATCGAGATTTTGTGCGATCTGGAAGATCCACACAGAAGTGGAATCGCCCTGAGCATCTAATGTGAGGTCGTCAGGAATCGTCACACCGGTGGTATATTTGTATACACCCGGGGTGAGTATCTTTCCGCCAAGGTTTCCTGAGTGCAACTCTGTATAATCAGGAGCCCTTCCCGCAGCATCAGTGTATGCCCCTTCCATGTCGATCACTGCAGTCGTAAGTCTGGCTGGAGTTGGGTTGGTATAGTCTGCTGCATAAATCTTTCCAACAACCAGAGATGAGGTGGAGAAGGTACCTGAGGGATCTATGGTGAGTCCAAAGCCGGTTATGGCTGTTGAATCGATTGGACTTACTCCCATATCCCCCGTGACCGCTGTTGCTCCCGTGGTCGTTATCCCTGATTTAGATAGGATTGCATAATCACCGGCTGTTCCGAGATCCACTGCTGAAGCGGCTGCTGCAGCAGGAATAATCATGGCTGTGGCGAGACAAACCAAAGCCATTATTAATACAAAGGAGAACGTCTTTCTCCATAGCTTTTTCATATCAGTCATGGTCACACCCCTACTGGACAAACAAAGTATTTAAATATATTGGTGGATTGTCAGAAAAAATGAATACATTTAAATATATAAAATAATGCCATGAATATAAAATTGGCTCTTCTCCAAATTTCTGAACCTTCTAAATATCAGATTTTGTCGCTCTCAAT
>CAZFXY010000203.1:0-1681 GCA_964523185.1 uncultured Methanoculleus sp. | reverse complement strand
ATTCTATAAGCAAGATGTTCTATTCGTCCCTCCTCGAACTGGATGCCCTCCATCACCCGGTGAGGTTCCCCCTGAATCTGGTGCCTATTCTGACTGAGGAAGGAATTGAAGAACAATTTCGTTTGATGTGCGGTCGGGCGAAGGTGGAAATTGTGATTCTCTGTAATGATGCTGAACTGCTAAAACGGCTTTCGGGTGATCTGCACTGGGTTCGAAAGAAAGTGGATGTGCGGGTGGTTGTGGCAGAACCAGCGATGGCAAAAAAGATTTCTTTGCCCTGCTACATGGCGGAGAATGTCGTGAAAAAGAGTCTGTTTTATTCGATGGGGTCGAATAACCCGAATTCCATGCTTTTGCAAATTTTTATCGACAGACGTAATATGTTTACTATATGCAATAATGGCGGGCGGATGAATGGGTTTTATTCGCAGCATAGTCTGCATCAGGAATTTATAATTACTACCCTCCTTGAGAACAGCACAAGAGTATAGGCAAAAGAATATCGATACAAGAATGTAGTGTGTGGAATAGCGTTATTTCCCGTTTGTGGAAAGGTATCATTGTTCATTCCGGGGTTTTGTCCAGTTTCTGCGTATTGCAGATACTGCTTGAGAATATTCGTATGTATGCTGATGCAATGTGGTATAATGCGGCACAATGTTGGAATAACGCTGCACAATGCCGGAATGATGCTAGTATAAATCAACTTCAGATATGATGGGTATATGTTTTGGAGCTTCTACCGTGCCGTCTTTTATTTCTTTATTGTCTTTCTTGTCTTTGTTTACTCTGCCCATCATTTGCCCGCAGCAGGTGAGGGGTAAGCCGGGTTCAATAAACAAAACAACGCCGCCGCAATTTTCGCATCGGTACTTCTCACCGACATTTGTCATATCCGGGTAATTGGTGACCTGAATAGAACGGAAATGCACTTTACAGCTCTGAATGCATTCTCTCTTTAAAGAGATCATTGAACTCCGTCGCCCCACCTGATTGACTATCTTCTTCAGAAGGTTCAGGTACCAATAAGCAATTTCTCTCCCTCCTCAGTGAATTTAGTACATGGAGATAATTATTGGCCAATCCCTGAGTGGTTATGTGTCTTCCCGGTCCCCGGCGGCCCGCGAAGGTTGGCGTTGATGGGGCTTGCCCCCTGCAGGGCAGGGCTTAAGGCTCCTGCGAGCTGGTGGAGCTGGATGATGTCATGATAGTGGATAGTTTCTGGCGTATAATTGAATGCAAAGACGTGGTGGTCCCGGATGAGTGTCTGGTTGTGCATGAGATAATTGTGTTTGAGATAATGACGTGTCATGATGTGAAGGGTCAGGAGTGCGGGGTGATGGTGGTATAGTGGGGGGCGAAGGTGAAAGAGGGAGGGGGTGGCGGAGTTCATCTTTTCTGCCTTACCCACTGATGCCTACGGTATTTTTTGGCACCTCTTTTGAGATATGGAAGTTAAATGCAAGTTAAAAAACAAACACATTATCTCCAAAAATCAAATCAATCTGTTTTAATCGTTTTTTTAAAGATATTATTCATCATAGGAATTCGAGAAATGCAAGTTAAACTCAGGTGATTCTTACCGACCTTTCGACCGAGAAGAAAAAAGTCAAAAATGGCCGTAAAAATCCTCATTTTTTTACACGTTTCAGACCAAATAATGAGAAGTGCATGTGAAATG
>CAZFXY010000202.1:0-1693 GCA_964523185.1 uncultured Methanoculleus sp. | reverse complement strand
AGCTTGCCGACGTCGGCGTGCCGGTGATTATCTACAATGTGCCCTCACGCACCGGTCAGAATCTGCCTGCTGATTTAATTGCTGAACTGGCGGTTCACCCGAATATTGTTGGTGTCAAAGAGGCGAGTGGCAACATTACCCAGATTTCGCAGATCATCGAAGCGACGCAGGACGAAGACTTCTCGGTGTTATCCGGGGATGACGCCATGACGCTCCCGGTGCTTGCGCTGGGCGGGACCGGGGCGATTGGCGTCACCGTAAACATCGAACCTGCGCGGATGGTCGCCATATACGAGCGGTTCCGTGCCGGTGACTATGCCGGTGCACGTGAGATGCATTACGCCCTCTCACCACTGATGCGTGCCATGTTTATCGACACCAATCCCATTCCGGTCAAGCACGCGGCTGCGATGCGGGGTATGGCCGCAGGGCCTCTGCGCCTGCCGCTTGATTGTCTGACCGATGCAGCCGAAGCAGAACTAAGGGAGGTGTTGTCCCGCTATGATTAAGGTCGCCATCTGCGGTGCACTCGGACGCATGGGCACCACCATTGCCCACCTCGTGAGTGAGGCAGACGATATGACGTTTATCGGCGGTGTGGATATCAACGCAGGCACCCTCTTAGGCGCGCCGGTTGTACCATCCGCTGACATCCGCACCTTTTTGCAGGACATGAAACCGGACGTCCTCATTGACTTCACGATTGCGCATGCAGCGGTGGGAAATATCGTTGCAGGCGCTGAAAGCGGAGTGGCCCTCGTCGTCGGCACCACCGGTTTCTCTGCTGAACAGCGCCAGACCATTGATGCCGCCATTAAAGACCGCGTCCCTGCGGTCATTTCGAGTAACTTCAGTGTCGGCATGAATATCTTCTGGACGCTGGTGCGTGAGGCAGCACAGCGCCTCGGTGACTATGACATTGAGGTCACCGAAGCGCACCACCGCTACAAAAAAGATGCGCCCTCCGGCACCGCGCGAACGATTCTTGAGATCATCAGTGAAGAGACCGGCAAGACTCAGTGTCTCTATGGCAGAGAGGGAATGACGGACCGAAAAGATGAGATTGGCGTCCATGTGATTCGCGGCGGCGATATTGTCGGAGACCATACCGTGCTGTTTGCGGCCAATAACGAGACCATTGAGCTGTCCCATCGTGCCTATGACCGTGCGGTGTTCGCCCATGGCGTGATGCGGGCGGTGCGGTTTGTATCCGGAAAATCCCCGGGTATCTACTCAATGAACGATGTCCTCGATCTCTGATGCCCGGCATCCAATCGAACTCTTTTTATGGCTTTTCTGACAATGAGCATAGAGAGGAATTGCTGATGGTAGCAATAGTTGACAAGAAAAAATGTACCGGGTGTGAAACCTGTGTGGACGTCTGCCCTGCAGCAGCGATTGAGATGCAGGACGATATTGCAGTAGTTGACCCCGATCTCTGTGTAGACTGTGAATCCTGTGTGGATGAATGCCCGGCTGAAGCCATCCACATGGAGTAACCAAACCTTTTATACACCGTTCAGCCATACGATAAAATATCTATGATTAATGTAGGTGTGCTCGGAGCTACGGGTGCCGTTGGCCAGCGGTTTGTGCAACTTCTTGCGGATCATCCATGGTTCAGGCTCACAACTCTTACTGCATCCGATCGCAGTGCGGGAAAGCGGTATGGAGACGTCGTTAACTGGCGTCT
>CAZFXY010000201.1:0-1788 GCA_964523185.1 uncultured Methanoculleus sp. | reverse complement strand
GATGAGTTTATTGATGGTGACGAGATGGCCGAGATGAATCTCGCCGGACGGTTCATATCCGGCGTATACCCGTTTTTTGTCCTGATTAAGGACCGAACGGAGTTCTTCATCTGTGACAACTTCAACGGTATTTCGCGTTGCGAGCGCGTATGAGTCCATTATCAATACTATGGTGTGTATCGCATTAATGGTTACTTTGGCCACGTCACGGACACTGGGGGTAATGGCTCCCCATTTTTCCCGGACGATGTATCAGGGTATTTGTTTCCCGGGCCTTCTGTGTCCCCATTTTTTTATACCGAATGTTTATCAGGAATTGTATGACAACGATGATGTATGTCTCTCAATGACCGATGGATCGGTGCAGAATTATCTGGTGTTGAGAGAGAGCTTTCCTGCAATACACAATATGAAAACGTCGGGTATGTTGAATATTACCGAAATGACCCACGGTATTTTCATCTGCACCCATCTCCGTTTCTGAAGACCAGGCCGCATGTGGTGTACGTTGCTGACCCGTCTGTTGTTCCGCAGGGGCCGCCACCCGAGCACCGGTTTATTCGTGTGCATGTGATTGACGAGGAGAAACAGCCTCTGGATACCAGGGGTAATGAATGGCTCACGTTCCGTTATATCGGAGGGTGGGAGATGTTCGATGTTTCCTCTCTTGCACGGCAGCGCAAAATACTGGATGTCCGTGAAGTGATTGAATTTTTCACGTATCCCTATGACGGTGAAGCAGATGGTATTGAAAAGATTGCCGGATGTTCCGCGCTATTTGCATTCTCCGCACCACCCGTGTATGATGAACCGGGCGGTATACGCTCGGCGGTATTTGGAAAAAAGCATCAATGGGACATGTTCAGGCAGCCGTTTGAAATAATTCCAAAGGAATTCAGGCGGGTCAATTCCTATTATTACTATCTCTTCTCGAATACCGAGACTGCGGTTCGGAAATCAGCGGGTGAAATTAATCAGGCAGTTCTCAAACCCCAGAAATTCATTGCCGATATTCCGGTTGCTATCGACAATGAATCTGCGAAAAAAATTCCTCTGGAATATCGTGATATCCTTTCAGAAGAATCGCGTATTATCACGGGACAGTTGTTGGACGGTCTCTTTATTACGCCGCAGTCAACAACAGCAATTGAAAAAGAGATGCAGGAGGCGGTATATGAATTGCGGGAAGAGTACCTTTCCTCTGGTCAGCGGCCCTTCCGGCAGAATATCTCGGGTGCTATTCCCAAGCTGGCATCTTCGTATGCCCGGCTGCAATCAAGCCCTGACATCCGGAAGGATGATATCAAATATGTCATGGATCTGTGGTCATCCATGTATCATAAGACCGAGAAGATACAGTCATCGTCCCTGAGAGTGCGGGATGCCTTTGCTCTGACCGGGGACGCGAGAGCGTTGTATTACCGGCTTTCTGATGCTTATGGCATCGAGTGCCCGATTTCGTATATGGATGCAGTGAAGACCTCATCTCTGGATCCGCTTGATTTTAAACTGGCGTGTGAATCACTCGAAGAACGTGGGTATTGTCTTATTGTAAAAAATAACCTTACGCTTCTTGAGCCATATGCCAAAGATTAGCCATTTTCATCGTTACATCAATATGAAATCCAAAACACGCCCCTCTCCTCAGGGGTGCTACGCGGGAGGGTTATCGGGTTCATGTGAGCAAGACAGGGCAAAAATGTGGTATAATCGCCTGCAAATGGTACCGGACAGATAACAATAGTGTGAGGATACTGTTTTGTTTGGACATGCGGCACGGTAAAATAG
>CAZFXY010000200.1:0-1868 GCA_964523185.1 uncultured Methanoculleus sp. | reverse complement strand
AAAAGGGTTATTTCCCTTTGTTTCCGTTTGAACGGATACTTGGACGGGTGTGTTCTGTTCCTTTGCCGCGTCTGCGCATGCCACGTCCCTTCAAACCAGCACTGGTCTGACCACGTTCGGCACGGCCACGGTGAACTGAGTCTGCCATCCATCCGAGGTGTGGATCATTGACGATTGCAGGGTGGTGCCCGTCAACGAGAATAACCTCATACCACTTGTGCCGGCCATCCTCACCAACCCAGTATGAGTTCAGCACTTCCATATTACGGAACTTGCGGGAGGCGCGCTCCTCAGCAATGCGCTGGATACTCTTGCCCATGGTTGTCTTGCGCATACCCATACGGCTTGTGTGGCGCCCACGGATATAACGGGACTTCCTCCGTCCACCACGGCGCACAGAGACACGTGCCACAACGATACCCTCCTTTGCACGGTATCCAAGGGCGCGTGCACGGTCGATACGCGTCGGGCGTTCAATGCGCACAACACTCTCTTCCCGTCTCCAAATCTGCATCCGATTCCACAGAAGCTGCTTTACTTCTGACTCATCTGGTTTTTTCCATGCCTCACGGACATAGGCGTACATTGACTTTGACATTGGTTCATCACCATAAAGGTTCAGCCATCCATAATGGATGACCACATTCCTTTTTCCAGCGGGTATACACCCGGCGGTTCTCATATATTCGACCTTTGGATATTAAAGATCTGGGATGGTGTGTTCAGGACTTTCGCTTCTCGGTAACACGGATCCCTTGAATAGAGGTTTCAGGATACTGGCCGTTCTCGTCTTTTTCGGCGGATTTTACCATATCCCAGATCGTGAGAAGAGCCACACTGACACCCGTCAGGGCCTCCATCTCTACACCGGTTCGGCCATAGGTTCTCACTGCTACCTCTGCCATGATGAAACCGTCACCATCATGGAAATCCACATCAACACCACCAACGGGCAGGGGATGACACATCGGAATCAATGAGGCAGTCTGTTTTACCGCCATTATCGCTGCAATCCGTGCTGTTGCAAGTACATTCCCTTTGATGACCTCACCGGATCGAATCGCCTCAAGCGTCTTTGGTCGAAGGTGAATCCTGCCTTCTGCGCGCGCGAGGCGGTGTACATCATCCTTCCCCGTTACATCGACCATATAGGCACGATCATTATTGATATGAGAAAATTCAGGCATACTATCTTTCCATCTTTACCCCGACCACCGTCGTGACGGGATACCTGTTACAACGTTTCGTCATGATCTGACTTATCACTACGCCTGTTTTTCGCGCCGGAGATGACAAAAGGTATCTGTGAGAGGAGATCAGATGCAGAGAGGCCGCCCCCCCGATCTATCAGCAATTCTCCGGCACACCCGTTGATGTAGGCACCCAAGGATGCGGCCTCAAACGCCGGAATACGGCAGAAAAGGGCCCCTACGATGCCTGCCAAAACATCCCCCGTGCCGCCCACAGTCATATGCGGCGTCCCGGTGCGATTAAACCGGACACGGGCGGTGTCCGAGATGATATCCATGGATCCTTTCACGAGCGTGACCCCGACAGGCCCATGGTCACGCACCATGCGGGCTCGTTTGACAGGATCGTCGGGCAGGCGACACCCTGTCATCCGGAAAAATTCCCCTGCATGGGGTGTGTATATCGTAGTCTCTGCAACCGGGAGTGGATGCCGGAGTGCATCGGCATCAAAGACTGCCCGGTTCATGGATCCGGCAATGGCGGTGATAACGGCGTGACTCTTTACCCCCAGACCACACCCACACACCGTAACATCTGCACGCTCGGAGAGCCCGGAAAGGCGGTCGATCTCCTCTTCCCCGATCACTGCCCCTTTCGTCTGCTCCACGATCAGATCC
>CAZFXY010000199.1:0-1886 GCA_964523185.1 uncultured Methanoculleus sp. | reverse complement strand
TCGTGTATGTGCCCGTCTGGCAGATTCGCGGCAACCGGATCGCTGAGGTGAACGCATTCACCGGAGATATCCTTGAGATGCCGATGGACGACGGCGTAGAAGTCCTTTAAACAAAAAGAAAAGAGGAAGAGAACATGGAAGTATCAATCATCGGCGGAGGCCCTGCAGGACGAACGGCTGCGATGCGCCTTGCTGCACATGGAAAAGAGGTCACCCTCTTCGACAAACGACCGGAGGGGCTGGGCGGCCAGTGTCTCCACGAGGGCTGTATGGTCATCTGTGCACAGAATGATGCGGCCCGTGCCTGTGAGGAGACGCGGACGCTGCACCGGTTTGGGATCATCGATACCGCACCCCGGATTGACTATGCCTGCCTGCAGGAAAGGATGGCAGGCGTCCAGCAGACGCTTGCCGGTATCCTTGGTACCGAGACCCGCGAAGCAGGGGTCACCATTGTCTCTGAGGACGCCCGCGTGCAGGGAAAGCGAGTCTATGCAGGTGGAAAAGAGTATGAACCGGGTGCCATCCTGATTGCCACCGGATCGGTGCCCCGGATCCCTGACATACCGGGGAATGACCTCGCGGGGGTGTATACCTCTCATTCTCTTCCTCACCTCAGGCGTTCCCCCCGGCGGGTGGTGATCATCGGCGGTGGGGTGATCGGGTCGGAGTACGCCTACATCTTCCATGCCGCAGGAGCAGAGGTGGATATCGTGGCCCGGAGCACGCTTCTCCGGGAGTTTCCCGAGCCGCTGGTACACGGTGTCAGAAAGGATCTTGCAGATGTCCATATCCGTGAGGAAACGGAAACCATAGCCATTGAAGGCACCGGGACGGGAATTGTTACCGGTGTGCGGGTCAGGGCAGGCGAGCACGAAGAGGTCATTCCCTGTGACACCGTGCTCATTGCAGCAGGGGTTGTCCCCCGGACTGCAAATGTTTCCGGCATCACCCTTGGCCCGGGGGGGGAAATATTAGTGAACGAACGAATGGAGACGAATGTGCCTGGTGTGTATGCGGCAGGCGATGTGACAGGCCCTCCGTATCTCACCCCTGTTGCACGGAGACAGGGTCGGGCTGCGGCAGATGCCATTCTCGGCCTGCCCTTAACACCTGAACCCGTCTGTATTCCGCAGACAATTCATCTGCGCCATGAACATTCCATGACGATGTACCCGGATGCAGAAATGAAGGGCACCATGATCCCCTCCCCGGCAGGGCCGGGTTCATTCTGGCTGGTGCCTGAGCGCAATACCGGGAAATCCCTGCTGATGACAGATACCACAACCGGGCGGATGACCGGGTTTTATGAAGCGGCGCCACAGTCTTCGTCTGCCGCAGGATACCTGGCATACCTGATCAATACAGAAGTCAGTGTCGATGCAATGGATCTCTTTACTGAGGTGCACCCGTCAGCGGAAGGCATTATCTGGCTGATGCGGCATTGTGCAGAACAGCGCGAAAAGCGATAAATTTTTTTTGAAAAAAGGATTAATTGTTTTCTTTTACGACCCAGTCGTAGAAGAAGACGGCAATGAGTGCCCCCAGAATGGGGCCGATAAAGTAGATGGGAAGTGCCCCCATTACATCAGGTCCGCCCAGGAGCAGGTTACCTATCGCAGGGCCGAAACTACGGGCCGGGTTCAGGGAAGAACCGGTTACCCCACCCAGGGTGGTGATAATGCCTGCTACCGCAAGACCAATAGCCAGACCGGCAAATCCGGGTGTTGCCTCCTTATCAACTGCGGACCCCATGATGACCATCATCAAAACAAAGGTGCCAATGGTTTCTGCAAGAATTGCCGCCCCAAACGTGATACCCACTGCCGGTGCAGTAGCTCCAAGCCCTCCAATGGTAACAGCATCCATCCCTACCGAGAGGTAGA
>CAZFXY010000198.1:0-1900 GCA_964523185.1 uncultured Methanoculleus sp. | reverse complement strand
GATATAGCGATAGTTTCGAATAATCGGTGGTTGATATAGCGATAGTTTCGAATAATCGGTGGTTTCGGATATAGTGGTAGTTGGAGATATAGCGGTAGTTTCAGACAATCCGTGGATACGATTGTCTGTGATGCATGCACATTTATGTTAAATGTCACATGTGCAGTGGAGATGGAGGAGATAAGGATGCAATATATGTTCTTGCCGGCATAACCACGATAGCTTGCGAGATAGCGTGTACGGTTGTTGTTGGAGTTGTTGGGGTAATTTGCTGATTTGTTAGTGGATATGGATGTACCTCTGAGGCTCAATTATACATGCGAACGGCCCGGATACGGTTACATATCCAGCGAGGATATGAACCGTATGGATAAAATCCTGCTGTATTCATTGCTATTAGGGCTGGTTACCTTTACCATAAGTTCAATACTTGGTTACCTCATTACAGGAGAGGTTGGCTGGGTAACTGCTTTGGGGACTGCAGTTGGTGTAACCATCGCATCTTTTTACTTTGGATCTAAACGATGAATAAATCCTATGACTTCCTGACATTGAAGTGAATTGTTGATTAATACGGGGATTTTGAAAGGGTCACTCCAATCTCAATCGATGGCGTATAAAAATTATTCAAGAATGAGTTTTCTGACCTGTGGAAGGGCACGCAGGGCCTCATAGACAACCGCCGGAAGTGCCTCATCCACCACGATGACCAGTTTTGGATCTTCTGAGAGGTGAGAATCGGTGACAAAGACCTGCCGGATGGCGATGTCATGGTCAGCGAGCACCTTTACGGTTTCACCCACCACCCCTTTCTGTGCTGCGTCTTCCGGCATGACCGTGATCACCGTGAGGCCGAGAGACTCTGCAATACGGCTGACGTCCGGTGTGGCCCGAAGGTTCAGGAATATCTCGGATATACCGGGCAGAGATAAGATACGCTTCACGGTGGCGTCAACGACACGACGGTCAGTACCGATCTCCTTTGAGAGATGGGTGGCAGGAATTTCTATGCCATTGACCGTGACACGGCCCCGTTCATTGATGCCAAAACCGTTTTCCAAAAGAAATCGTGCGACCTGCGCCTGAGAAGGTGAATCACTGAACGCATCCAGTATCTTTGTCCACATTATGATAGCATTCAACCTGGTTCTTAAAAATACCACTCATTTTTATCGGCAGTGGTCAGGGATTTTATATCAGGCCGGAAAAAAAGCCAGAAACAAATGAAAACATATATTTCCCCATACAACTTTCTATATAGAGTAACATGGCGCGGTCGTCTGAACTCCCGAAAGGGGATTGTTTCAGCCGGTTCTGATGTCATGATACCCGTCTGGCTATTTCACTTCTGTGCGGGGGTTGCCGAGCCAGGTCAAAGGCGCTAGGTTGAGGGCCTAGTCTCGTAGGAGTCCGAGCGTTCGAATCGCTCCTCCCGCATTTATTCAGTTTTTCAGGTGTCGTACTGCATCATTTGTTCTGCACTAAACAGAGACATTCTGTTTCAGAACGGCACAAGTATGCCAATTTATACATGGTAACTTCTGTCTTTTTTGGAAATGCTACGGAACAGATGAGAATTCATCCACCTTATGCTAAGCCCTGATTTTTATTCACTTCAACACAATATTCACTTCAACACAACTTTCCGTCCAACGGGAAAGAACCGTCCATATTCATCCCTCTGCACGACCGGTTTTGATAAACCCGGTAAAGAAATATGAGGGGGAAACCCTCCCGCTTTGTTCGTGTTGGGGGAACATGATAAAAAGTGAAAGCCGGAATCAGGACCGTGAGAACGAATCGAAAAGAAGTGAATGCGAGGAACCGTTCACTAAACCGTTTATCAAACCGCGTATATCACACCGTGCATACCGCACGCGGTTACCACACCGTGCATACC
>CAZFXY010000197.1:0-1986 GCA_964523185.1 uncultured Methanoculleus sp. | reverse complement strand
ATTCACATTTCGCACCCTTCCAACAGATGAGCAGATTATTTTCGGCTGAGTACACCCATCCTCCAGCCAGTTGTACTAATTTATATAAAAGTACAACCAATAATCAGAATAGCACATCTGAACACAATGACTGGCAATCCCGCGTTTGATCTCCTCCAGGATCTACAGAATACCAACCACAGGAAAATCAAGGATACCAGTCTGGACCTTCTTGCAGTGCAGAATTATCTCCGGAAACTCAACTTTACTGAAGCATTCAATGACCACCTGACATGGGATGAGAAACAGTGGAAAATTAGTCCTGGTGAACTTGCCAAGGCAGTGATTTATCTGCCATACCTGTCCAGGGATCATAGAATACCGCTCTATCGTACCGGTGAATCATATGAGACCGTTGATATGAGCTTATTATTTGACGGTGATTTTTCCGCTCAGGATCTAACGGACGATAGTATTGGAAGAATGCTGGATCGTTTCCACGAATCAGGGTGCACCCAGTTCTTCACTCAGCTTGCTCTATCTGTGTATGACAAATTGGGGATTGACTTTTCAAAATACCTTCATGGAGACACAACATCTCATGTTCTCTATGGAGCGTGCAACACTGAACCTGCACAAAACTCAACCGCTCCAATTCCAAAATATGGACACAGTAAGGGCCATCGGTCTGACTTGAAACAGATAATGATGGGTATGATAACTGATGGAAATGGTTTACCAATATATTCAACGATCTTAGATGGAAATACCGCTGATTGTGTCTGGAATTATGAAACAATCACTGAGCTAAGTAAATTTCTGGGAGACCGTGTATTGAACTCCGTCTACGTTGCTGACTCAAAACTGGTCACCATGAGAAATTTAAAAGCCATTGCCAGTTTGGAGACAAAATTGCAGTTTATATCGCGATCTCCTGCAAGTTTTCATTCCAAAATTACGCAGACGATCCGTAATGAAGCCTATAAAAAAGGTGAGTGGAATGCCATAGGGGCACACCGGGATACACCAACAAAAAATTCAACACTTGCAGAATATGAAGCAATGTCATTTCGCAGAGAGATAAATGGGTCTGATTATCGGTTAATCGTCTACAGGAGTGATGCAAAAGAGCACCTTGTTGACAAAAATATGAAAACCGATAAAGAATCACTCAATTCTGCGTTTGGCAAGAGATTCAAGGGTAAAAAGAATATATTTGCATGCGAAAAAGATGCACAAAATGAGATTCTGAAGTTTAAAGCCAAACATAAGAAAAATCTCTATGACATCTCATGTATCATCTCGGAACTGGTCGAATACAAGAAGCCAAGAGGCAGACCCGGAAAGAATCCAAAACCGCCGGTGAAGAATTTTAAGTATGCTGTTGAACTCGTGAATATTGCTGAGAACCAAGTTCGAATCGCAGATTGCCGGAAGAAAACACAGTCGTTTGTATTGATTACGAATGTCCCAGAATCAGAGATGGATGAGCGGGCCATCCTTCACACATACAAGGAACAGAAGGTTGTCGAAGACAATTTTTCAATTATTAAACGGCCTGTCATGGCGGGCACACTCTTTGTTCAAAAACCGGAAAGGCTGGAGGCATTGATGATTTTGCTCTGTATTTCGTTGTTACTTCAGATTGCAATGAAATTGGTTGTCAGAAAGAATCTGAGCGGGTTGGATCATATTCCAAATCTTGACGTTCACAGAAAACCTCTGGTCAGTCCGTCTTCAAAGAAGATTATCGATATGATTCGAAATTACAGTGTGATTACTTCAGGTGATAAACGGGAGTTTGTGATTAAGAACAATCTGTTTGCCGATGGTCTCGCCACCTGGGCGTATCTGCTGGGACTGGGTGGAGATCAATTATCGTCACAAAATAAGACTGGTTCAGGAAATCTGAGTGCCTGATTTCTTATATTCTTACTGAATCTGAGAAATTTCGGCGGTATATCGTTAATTCAATTGGTTTTTTACGGTAGGGGTGCGAAATCAGAA
>CAZFXY010000196.1:0-1994 GCA_964523185.1 uncultured Methanoculleus sp. | reverse complement strand
AGGTTTTGTATCTGTAGAATGATAGGTATTTGTGTGGGTGTAGATGTGTACGAGATATTCAGGAGAACATGAAACATGAATGATATGCACTCTCTTCAGATTGCCGTCATCGGTGCTGCATCCTGCGATGCCGGAGAAGAATGCGTGGCAAAAGATGCCGGGAGGATGATTGCCCAGGCAGGCGCTGTTTTTTTGTGCGACGGACGCGGCGGTGTGATGGAGGCCGCCTGTCGGGGTGCCGCCGGTGTTGGGGGAGTAACGATCGGTGTTCTCCCGGGGGATGCCGCTGAGGCAAATCCGTTTTGCACGATTACCAGCCTCACTGACCCTGGAATGGCCCGGAATGCCGTGTTGATCTCTGCAGCAGAGGCCTTTACTCAGGTTGGTGGCGCAGTAGGGAATGGTGCAGCGGGGAATGGTGCAGCGGGGAATGGTGCAGTCGTTGGGGGAAGCCAATGAAAATCGCCCTTATCCACTCAGCACTGGACCCGGCGGGGCGCAATATTGCAGCGCATCTCGCCCCCCGCGTTGGTGCAACAGGGCGTGACGGTGAGGAGTGCCGCTGGGCCGGGCATACCCTCCGGTTTATGACCGCGCCGGGCCGGTTGATCTATGAGGAGCGCCTGGACGAACGGGCCAACGCAGATCTCATCATCTTTCTCTCTCGTCATACTTCACAACACCCGGTCCCTGTTTTGACCGTTCATGTCACCGGCAATTACGGTGATGCGGCCCTTGGCGGAGAAGCCCGGACGCTCTCCCGCGCCGCTCCGGCGTGGATGCATGCGGCATTATGTGCCCTTGTTCCCCGCGCCCCTGAGGGTTTTCGTGTTTCCTATGAGGTGACGCACCATGGTCCGACCGGGCTGATGACCCCGTCGTTTTTTATTGAAATCGGGAGCACCGAGACTGAATGGACTGACCCTGCCTGCGGGGCTGCCGTTGCAGACGCCCTTGTCCATGTTCTCACGGCAGGTCCCGGGGATGTCACTTCTCTCATAGGATTTGGGGGCAACCACTATGCAGCGCGTGAAACGGATATCGCACTGGCGGGCCGGGCGGCATGGGGTCATATTGCGCATACACGGGAGGTGGCGGACATGGATGCCGCGATGGTCCGTCAGATGGCGGCGCTGACCGGCGCCCAGGCGGCCTATATTGATCGAAAAGCCCTTTTGGCCGATAGTCTAAAAAAGATAACCAGTATCCTCCATGAATGCGGCATACCCCGGGTATCCGAGAGTGAACTGCGCATGCTTGGTTCTCTCTCCCTGCCGCTGTACCTTCGGATGCGGGAGATGGCACAGGCAGAGGTGCCTGGTGTATCCCTCAGGCTGATGGCCCTTTCCGGAGACGGTGAACCGGTAATCGTGCGTATTCCCGACCCGTTATTCCAGGAAACACTGAAGATGGACGGGCAGAAATTCTGGCGTTTCATAGAAAAAAAGAATGTTGCTGCGCTCGTGTCATCAGGGGGCGCACCCCTGCCGTTTTTCCTTACCTTTGAGGTGTTTGAATTGCAAATACTGCATCTTTTAATATCATCGTGCGTCAAAATCTTAACCAGCGATGGATCTACCCAAGCCAGTGATGATACCATTATCGTGCGAAAGGTGAGTTTTGACCCGGAGAAAGCATGCACTCTGGGGGTTCCCAAAGGACCACTTTTTGGCAGACTGGCGGCAGGACAGGAGATTGAGGTTGACGGCACAATAATTACGCCGGAGATGGTCTCTCTCGTGACTGAACAGGTGATCCACGTCCCCGGGTTGGAGAGTTACCTATGAGATCAATCGTAGAAGAGGCAATAAAACGGACAAATGAGGAGTCCGGATACATCGTTGACGCGACCAACGAACGTGACCTGGAGCTTGAGGAGATCCTCAAGGAGCTTCAGACACGAATCGCAGTCATCGGGTGTGGCGGCGGCGGTTCGAACACGATGACACGGATGACCGAAGAGGGTATCCATGGTGCAAATCTTATTGCACTGA
>CAZFXY010000195.1:0-1996 GCA_964523185.1 uncultured Methanoculleus sp. | reverse complement strand
GCAATCAGACATGCCTCACCCAGAATGTTTGAGGCAAGAATCGTGCCCTGTCCGCCAACGCCGACAATCAGCACATCAAAGGATTCGTTCATTTTGCACCTCTCTTATGAATTGCACCCGCAGGACAGATCTCCGCACAGACGGAACAGCCGCTACAGAGACTTGTGATCATCGCCTTTTCGTTGTGGAATTCAATTGCCGGACACCCGAACTTTACACAGAGACCACAGCCGGTGCAGACCTCCGGGTCCACGACATACGGCGTCCGGCGAACACCCTCACGGCGTGCTGCAATCACACAGGGCTGCCGGGCAACGATCACCTGTACGCCGTCGCGCTCTTTTGCTGTGCGCAACGCCTGAAGAAGACCGGTGAGATCATAGGAGCTGACCGTCTCGACCCAGGGCACACCGCATGACCGGCAGATTGCCTCAAGGGAGACAGGGGGAGAGGCAATACCGGTGGCAGTCACCCCGGTATTCGGGTTGGGCTGATGACCCGTCATCGCGGTGATGCGGTTATCGAGAATGACCACCGTCATAGTGGCGCCGTTGTAGACCGCATTTAACAGACCCTGAATGCCGGTGTGCAGAAAGGTTGAGTCACCGATGGTGCAGACCACCGGCCGGGTTTCACCCGACTGCGCAATACCACTTCCTACCGTAACAGACGCACCCATACAGATGGTGGTATCCACCGTCCCGAGCTGAATGCCCAGCGTATAGCAGCCGATGTCGCTCGGGAAGATGCCGTCTTTAAACACCTTTTTCATGGCATAGAAAACCGCACGGTGACCACAGCCAGCGCAGAGAAGCGGCGGGCGGGCCGGGATACCTGTCTCCGGTTTCACCACGGGGTAGGTTTTTGTCGGCGTGAACCCGGCAGAGAGCATCGCCTCTGCCACCGCTGCGGGAGATAGTTCCCCTTCCATAGGCAGATGACCGTCCATCTTTCCATACACAGCCGTTGTTGTCGCAGCCATACGAACCGCCTCTTCGATAACCGGCGATAGTTCTTCGATGACAAGGACCGTCTCATGCTGATTGACAAACGCCCTGAGCCATGCGGCGTCAATCGGATAGGCCCCAATTTTTGCAAACGAAACGCCTGCTGGAATTAACTCTTCTACGTAGGACACAGCAATACCGCCACTGATGATAGCTGTCTTGCCGCGCACCTCTGCGGTGTTGAACCCGTCTTCAACCAGCATCTTTGCAAGGCCCGGTTGTTTTTCGTTGAGGAGTTTGTGCAGTACCCGCGTATGCTTCGGGATGACCACATACTGTTGTGGGTTACGGACAAACGCACCCGTCCGGTGGCCGGTGCCGGGCTCACCCGGTTCCGCGTCACTTTTTGAGTGGCAGATGCGCGTTGTCGGTCGGAAAAGGACAGGCAGCCCCACCTTTTCAGATATATCAAACGCCGCCTTCATCATCGAATGCGCTTCGCGGACACTTGCAGGGTCCAGGCACGGAATCTTTGCGAAGAGGGCGTACCGCCTGCTGTCCTGCTCATTCTGTGAACTGTGAGCATACGGATCATCGGCAGAAAGAATCACAAACCCTCCGGTTACACCCGTGTAGGCACTGGTAAGGAGCGGATCCGCTGCCACATTGAGTCCGACATGTTTCATGGTCACCAGAGAACGGATACCGGTCCATGCCGCAGCAAGGGCATTTTCAAAGGCGACTTTTTCATTAACAGACCATTCAACATAGAAATCGCGGTCTTTCTGGTGTCGGAGGCAATCAATCACTTCTGATGAAGGAGTTCCCGGATACCCGCTTGCAAAGTCAATCTCTGCTTCCAGGCAGGCATGGGCAATCACCTCATTCCCCAGCATATATCGAGTATTCATACCTGACAAAAGATATGAGGAAAAAGGCTTTATACTATTCTGATCTCCTGCGTCTTCAGTCACCCCAGTCACCTCAATCGCCCCAGTCACCTCAGTCACCTCAATCGCCCCAGTCACCTCAGTCACCTCAGTCACCCC
>CAZFXY010000194.1:0-2039 GCA_964523185.1 uncultured Methanoculleus sp. | reverse complement strand
AACAAACCCGGCGGCACGAAATGGCATCGCTGCAAAGTACCGTGCAATCATGGTGGACGAATTCCAGGACACCGATCCCCTGCAGGCCGCCATCATCTCTGACATTCTCACGGCCTCAGGGAAAGAACGATCCCTCTTTGTGGTCGGTGATCCGAAGCAGTCCATCTATCTCTTTAGAAACGCTGATGTGACACAGTTCAAGGCAACACGTGACCGCATTCTTGCAGAACGGGCCGGGCGCGAGGTGGCGTTGGACACCAGTTTCCGCAGTGCACCGGAGATTATCGGCCTTGTCAACACCCTTTTTTCTGCAATCCTCGGCGCAAACCGGCTCCCATGGGAATTTGGTTATGATTACCTCGGTGTAAGCGAGAGCAGAAAAAACCATACCGGTTCTGCTGAAATTCTCATTACCCCTCCCGGAAAGACCAGCACCGAGCGCCATCTTACCGAATCTGAGGCAGTCGCATCGTGGCTTGCAGACATGGTCAGAAAGCGGCGAAAGATGGTCTACGAAAAGGATCCCGAGGGAGAATGGCATGAAAGACCGGCTGATTTTGGCGACTGTGCCGTTCTCATCGAGACACGAAGCCACCTCCACCTCATTGAGGACGCCTTCCGCCGGGTAGGGGTGCCCTACCAGGTGTACAGTGGTACTGCGTTCTATGAACGGCAGGAAGTGCGGGACTGTGCGGCAGTGATCGCCTTCCTTGCGGATAATGCCGATGATATTGCCCTTTACGGAGCCCTCCGGTCTCCGTTCTTCGGCCTCTCTGACGCAGAGCTCTTCCGCGCCGCTGGCGGGCGGGGCAAAGGACTTTTTTCCCGCCTAAAGGCGCATGCGACCGGTCCCGTCGGAGATGCCTGCCGTATGCTTGAGCGCTGGCAGGCGTATGCACGCCGGGAGTCTCCGTCAGCACTCGTCACCCGCATCCTCCGTGAGTCTGGCATGTACGCGGTCTGCGCCGGACGAGACAATGGCGACCAGATGAATGCCAATCTCCGAAAAATAACAGAGATTGCCCGATCCCGTGAATCTGTTGGATGCTATGGATTTGATGACTTTGCCGAAGACTTCAGACAGGCAGTGCAGGACGCTCCAAAAGAGGAGGATGCGTCCCTGCCAACAGCAGACAAGGACGCGGTCAGTGTGATGACCATCCATGCCTCAAAAGGTCTGGAGTTTCCCGTAGTTGTTCTGCCCTTTACCAATGCAGACAGTGGCGGCCGGACAAACGGGATGATCTTTGAGGAGGGACTGGGCCTTGCCACAAAGATCCCGGGACCGGACGGCCCGGTGGATGCACCAATCTCCCTGTTGATCCGTCACCGGCGCAAACAGAAGGAAGCAGCAGAGGCACGCCGCCTCTTCTATGTGGCGGTCACCCGTGCCCGTGACCATATCCTCTTCTCCGGTACCATGCCGGACATGGAGATGGTTGCTCTCGGCCCGGATGCCGGGAAGACACGGATGCACCGGACCTTTGCCGCCCTTGGTATCACGCCGGACGCCGTGTCTGCAGGGAACGTTGTATGCACTACACCCACTCAGCGGGAGTGGCGGATTCCCATTATTTTAGCTGAAGAAAGGGGCATGATCGTGACTGCGCCACCGCCGCCGAAGCCGGTAACGGTCACTCGTCCTTTCCCTACAGACAGGGCCGATGCCGCGTGGATGACCCCTCCGATGCCTGCCTCTGCACGGTCACACCCGCCCCTGCCGGTTACTGCTATTTACCGGTACGCCTCCGGGAAGGGTGCAGAGCTACCAGATCCGGTACGCCTCCTGCAGTCCGGGAAGAAAGATAATGCTGCTGCACGGGAAGGGAACCTGCTGCACGCGGTATTTTCCGGGATGACACCTGCCCGTGCCTGCGGCATCTATGGGTTTCCGGCGGATGCAACACGAGTCTCTGCCTGTGAAAAGGCATATCAACAGTTCTGCTCCCATCCGCTCATTCGTGAGAGCACCTGGCACCAGTGTGAGGTGCCCTTTGTCCACTCGTTTGGAGATGTGATCGTTCGGGGCGCTATCGACC
>CAZFXY010000193.1:0-2044 GCA_964523185.1 uncultured Methanoculleus sp. | reverse complement strand
GAGACGTTGGTCAGAAGATCACCTGAGGCGTCGGACGCGAAATCACCGGAGACGTCGGCCGGGAGATTACCTGAGACGTCGGTCGGGAGATCACCTACGTCTTTTTTTCCGATAGTTTTTTGCAGTATTTATAATAGCTCAGCGGATGGCCGATTTTTTTACAGTGTGCGTCCGGATTGACGCAGAGCCCGTAGGTTTTGAGCGTGGCACACCCGGGGGGCGTGTACTCGGTTCCGCCTGACCCGGAGATGTGCTCTACCTGGTAGAGGGTACGGGAGATATCAAAGTCCGGGGCACGCGTGAATACCTCGACAATCGCGGTCTCGTCCATCCCAATGGTGTTCATGAATGCCGTCAGGGTAAAGCGCGCCGTATGCGGGATACGGGTGCCGTCGGTGACTGCAGCAATGATGGCCCGGATACAGGGCGGAAAGCAGCCTTCGTCTACATCGCCGTACTGCTCCAGGATCTGTTGTTGCCAGGCACGTGAGACGTTTTCCGCATACGGACGCAGGCGCATCGCAATCGGGCCGGGGACGGAGAGTGGCAGCTGCTGGCGTATCACCTGGCGTATTTTCTCCCGGAGAAGGATTGCATACTCATCAGGCGTGCAGCGCACCCGGCCGTGTATGACATCCCGGTTCACCAGACGCCAGCGATCGTCGCGCATGCGGCTGACGAGGTCCACGTAGTGCTTGACGCTCATATCCGGCGCGGTGATGTCGAGACCCACGGCTTTTGCGACATGGGCCACCACCTCGGGGCCTTCTGCCCTGAGAAACCAGGCGGAACGCTCAGCCTCGTAGCGGGCGAGTTTGTCCGGCATCCGGGCGTCGTCCATACAGGAGACGATCATGCGCGCGATGGCGTATGCGTAGATGTCATCATCCGGGTTGGGGATCCCGGTGTTCGTTTCATTAAATGCCAGTGGGCCCAGTGATTCCTCGACGCGCCTGGCCGCACGCTGCATCAGACTGTCTCCTTTCCCGGAACCGGAACAGATCAGGGAGTCGATCGATATGCCGGAGCTTTGGACATATGCCTTTGCCCCGTGTAAAAAAGGATATTGTGCAAGATCTCTTGGTTCAAGCTTTCGCATTCACTCTGCCTCAATGCGCGGGGCAAGGAGGAAATCAACGTGCCCGTGGCCGTCGGCAAAGTCAAAGGACACCCGAACAGGGTGATCGTTTCCAATCTGCACCTCTACCTCGTCGGCACGCGCCATGACTTTGCCCATGTCGCGGAGGTAGTCTAAAGAGAAGAGGGACCGGACGTCGGCGGGTTCAAGGGAGATGAGTTCATCTGCGCCGCGCTCAAGCCGGATGTGATCCGAGTCCCCGTCTGCTTCCATGTAAAAGATGCCTGCCGCCGTGTCGACACCCAGGGCAATCTTATCTGATATCACCGAGGCTGCCTTGATGCCGTCGTTAATTGCCGCACCGGAAATGCGCACCTTTGCCGGCAGTTCAATGGTTGGCGGCTGAGGGTCTTTGCGGATGGTATTGACGTCCAGAAGGGTGACCGAGTACTGGTACCCGGAGAACACCATCTCCAGTTTATGCGCATCTTCCGGGAGTTCAAGGGACAACTTGTCTCCTTTTCCCATCATACCGATGATGCTTTTCATCTTGGTGATGTCTATTCCCAGTTCACACTCGGTTGCCGTATAGGACGAAAATGCCTCCTGACTGAGGTCGAGTGAGATCATGGCGACATTGGCAGTGTCCACTGCGCGTGTCTTTAGTCCGTCTGCTCCGACATGCATGCGGCACTCGGTTACGAGGGCGGCAATGATGTCTATTGTCTCCCGGAAGGTATCTGTATCTATTGCTGCTTTTAACATAATTACCCCTTTACAAAGTCTATTATAAGGTATACGGGTATAATTTTTATTAATATGTAGGTTTTAGCGTGATAAAACCATCATGCAGACTACAAAGAATCATGGAAATATCCTATCACGCAAAAAAAACACCATGATACGAAGTTGTCACGCACAGAAAACATCATGATACGAAATGGTCACGCACAGAAAACATCATGA
>CAZFXY010000192.1:0-2082 GCA_964523185.1 uncultured Methanoculleus sp. | reverse complement strand
TACCATAGCATTGCAGGATCTCGGCTTCAAACCGGTGAACCGTATGATGCTATATATTCCTAGGTGAAAATCGGAGATAATCCCATAAGGTTGATGAATTAAAAAAACCCATATTAATTGATGGTTGTTGAAGGAAATCTCCCGCAAGAAGAAAGCGGGCATAAAAAGGATTTTTCTGAGCCAACAGAAGAAATGCTTCATCAAGAAAAGAACGAACCAGCCACATATACCGAAAAACCAACCGATTTAATCGACACCCCAACAGTCAGCTGCACCGAAGAATCAGATGAACAGGACACGGACAGCAAAATCAGAGAGATGGAGGGGGAAGAAATAACGAATACCGACCTTCCAGAAGCGACATCTCCCGTCTCTGAAACTACATCCCCGGTCTCTGAAGCTACTCCTCAGACTTCTGAAACCACAGATACCTGCGACATACCCTCTCCACAGATATCCTATGAAGACATACAGGAGGAAGTGCAGACCATCCTCGGATTTAACCCTGATCTCCCCGTCCTGATGCCGGGGCGAACATCCCTTACTCCGGAAGATAAAGAACGAATCAACAAATATCGTAAGTTTCAGAAAGTAGACGGCGCAGCCTACCGGCGGGTAAACCAGTTTCTCCGGAAACACACCTATGTAACGGCACGGGAATGGGCAATCGCCCGGTTATGTGCTGACTTTACTACACGCGGAGGAGCTGAAATGACATTTATCGGTGAAAATCTCCCGGATCTCGTGCCATTCATGACAGACACCTATTCACCGCAGGCTGTCAATCAGGCCCGCAGTTCATTCAAACGAAAAGTCCGAAAGTCGGGGGCCACCTTTTTTTATGGCGCCCTCTGCGGATTCTTTACCGCTGATGAACTCGATGATATTCTCTTTGAATCCTCAGAAGTCGCCCGATTCCTTCTGGAAGTAGAGGGGACAGCGATTGACATTGATGATGAGATCGATATCGAGGACCGTATCACCGAAGTCATGCGTGAGGTAGCAGAAGCGGCATCCATGATCCGGAAGCGGGAATCGGTGAAAAATGATGAAGAGAACACCGAAAACGAAACACACGTAGATGACGAAGTGGCCGAAGACGAAACCGCCCAAGACGAAACATCCATAGACGAAGAGAACACATTGAGGACGAAGAGTGCATAGATGGAGAGAACACTGAGGACAGAACGCCCATAGATGGAGAAAATATATGAGAATTATACACGTAGTCGGAAGTAAAAAGAGCGGAAAGACCACATTCATTCATTCCCTCATCCCTGTCCTGAGAAAACAGGGCAAGACAGCAGTTTTAAAAAATCTTCATACACACATTTTTGAACAACCCCCCGGCACAGACACAACAACCCACTACGAACACGGGGCAGACATTGTCATCGGAACAGACCCGGAGAAAGCAATGATTGCGGTACCAAACGGAACACTGCATGATATGCTGAACCTGCTGTCTGATCAGGGGATGGATTTTGCCATCATTGAAGGGCATAAAGCAGAACCATTTCCAAAAGTAGTTCTTGGCGACCTGGACATTGAGAGGTGTGTCCTCAGAAACCCGGAGCCGGAAGATGTCCTCACCCATATCAGCGAATTTGCCGAAGTATTTACCCTGCAAGGCCTGGTGCAGGAACTGAAACGTGAGTGTATGTCAGATGATACCGGCTGTGTAGCTGCTTTTAACGGAATTGTACGCAGGGTTACCGGCACTGAGATCACAGAAACATTGGATTTCTCAGACGCCCCAACCATCCATGCACTCTCTATGGATATACGAAAGGATATGGAACAGATTCCCGGCATTTTGGGCGTGCGTTTTCACCACCGTACCGGCGTCATTCCCGCAGGAGATGATCTCACGTATATCGCCGTAATCGCCCGTCACCGACAGGAAGCATTCGCCGCCCTGATGCAAGGCATCGACAGAATGAAACATGAATTGCATGATGTAGGAAAAACGCTGGAAGGGGAATATCATGGAGACGCCTGAGAAACAACTCTTCGGAACAAATGGTGTCCGGGGCGTCATCGGTGAACAGATGAACCCTGAACTGGTGATGAAGATAGGAA
>CAZFXY010000191.1:0-2102 GCA_964523185.1 uncultured Methanoculleus sp. | reverse complement strand
TCAACGTCATGCGAAACCGGCGCAATGTCATCAGCCGGGAGATAAAGGAAGCAAAGAAAGCAAAACGGGATATTACAGCGCTCCTTGAAGAGGCCAAATCCCTGCCTGCAAAGATCAAAGACGATGAAACCGCACTCGATGAAATTAACCAGAAATTGCGCTTCTACCTGATGCGAATCCCCAACATTCTCCATGAAAGTGTTCCCATTGGGTGCGATGGTTCAGAAAACGTCGAGGCAAAAACGTGGGGTGAACCTTTTGTTCCGTCATTTGAACTGAAAAACCACGGCGAACTTGCAATCGAAAAAGGCCTTGTAGAGTTCGAGCGAGCAGCCAAAATATCCGGCTCCGGGTTTTACATGCTGAAAGGGAATCTGGCGCTGATGGATCTTGCCCTCCAGCGTTTTGCCATCGATCTCCTTTGTAAACGCGGTTATACACCGGTCATCCCGCCCTATATGATGAACCGGGCTGCATATGAGGGTGTCACCGATCTCGCAGATTTTGAGAACGTGATGTATGGCATTGATGGCGAGGACGAGTTTTTAATTGCCACCAGTGAACACCCAATGGCCGCGATGTATATGAACGAGATCTTCGAAGAGAAAGATCTCCCGATCAGATTTGCAGGAGTAAGTCCCTGTTTCCGGCGTGAAATCGGGTCGCATGGTCTTGATACGCGAGGACTCTTCCGGGTTCACCAGTTTAACAAGGTCGAGCAGTTCATCTACTGCAAACCGGAGAATTCATGGGAACTGTTTGAAGAACTCCTGAAGAACGCAGAGGATATCTTTCAGCTGCTCGGCCTTCCCTACCGGGTAGTGGACATCTGCACCGGAGATATCGGCACCGTCGCTGCAAAAAAATATGATATCGAGGTCTGGATGCCCCGCGAGAATACCTACCGCGAACTCGTCTCCTGCTCAAACTGCACCGCATACCAGTCGGTGCGGCTTAATATCCGGGTGCGGGACGCCCATGAATTCGAAACAAAAAACTTCGTCCACACCCTCAACAGCACAGCGATTGCTACCACCCGCGCTATCCGGGCAATTATGGAAAATTACCAGGAAGAGGATGGCACGGTTGTTATTCCCGAGGTGCTCCGACCGTACATGAACGGCGCAGAGACCCTGTAACCGACTTTCCGCAGGTCACCTTTCAACAATAATATTTTTCATACTCCGATCCCAAAAGCCGCAATATTTTTCTAAATTCATCGTTCAGATTTGCAATCCTCTTAATTCTCTTTCCTCCATCCACAAACGAAAACTCTCTCACCCTCCTGAAACGGAAGAAGATCCACTTCATTGTTGGCCGTTGTGTCGGTCTCTTTGTCTGGCTGGTCACTGTTTCACCTGATTGTTCCAACTCTTTTCTCAGACGATACTCAGTCATCGAGTATATGAAAAGGCAAAGAACCATGATCATCGATAACGCCTGGATACGCGACGGTTTCTTTAAATACACCTCTGCAACCCGGAACGATTTATCTTTCAGAAAACGGAATCCTCTCTCAACAGTCCCCTGTTCTTTATAATTGTAAAGCAGTTCGTCTGCAGACATTGCAGTATCATTTGTTGCCAGGATAAATCGGCTGAGTTTCTGGCGTTCCTTTCCAATTGCGTCTTCATTAAACTCAATGTCTGCTTCGACCCTGAATATCAGAACCATTGGTTCGCCAGCCTTTGGCCGGCCACGTTTCTTTTCCGCTCTCCTCTGAATCGTAATTATTTTGTATTCACTGAACCGGAACAGCGGATGATCGTTCAGCCATCTTTGCGCAACATTGTGTGCATCCGGCTCGCACTTCGATTCAATTGCACAAACTTTACGGAGAGATTTTTTGGCTGTAAGCATCTTTTTGTTGAGTTTCGCTTCAAATTTCTTTTTTTTCGCTTCAAAGGTGGGCTCGGAATAGTACTGGACCCACTTCTGTGTGATGCCGGCGTAGTCGCTCACATGCTCAAAATAGGAATACCGATCGTCTGTGCATGGCTTGAACTGGCACTCAGACGCAAGTAGTTCCTTTGCCTCTTTGATGGTGGATGGCACATGTGTGATCCAGAACGTATGCTGCCCAACACTCTGGAGATTTTTCT
>CAZFXY010000190.1:0-2114 GCA_964523185.1 uncultured Methanoculleus sp. | reverse complement strand
GGCGGGCAAGTTCCCGTGCTGCCCAGAGGGAATTGCCCGTGCCGGTAAAGTAATACAGTGTTGTCTTCATGATTCTGCCCTGGATAAGAAATATTCCATCAAGAATGATAATGATGTCGGGAAAAAGAGATGCCCGCTCCCTGAATCAGGTGTCTCTTATAAACTCGCTGGAAACGGTAACCACACAGACGGTAATATTGTCATCAGACAGGGGAGCCGTTGCAGTGAGCAGTGCTACTGCTGCCGCATGGGCGGTCTTTCCCTGCACCGCACGAACGATGCGTTCCGGAGTCAGGACATCATGCATACCGTCTGTTGAGAGGACTACACGGTCACCGGGATAAAGTATGGCCTCTGCGACATTGGCTGCAAATACAGCACCAATGGACCGGGTAATGATATGTTTCTGTGGGTGGGAAAATATCTCTTCCGGACGGATAATGCCTGCATCAATCTGCTCCTGTACCAGGGAATGGTCTCGTGTTACCTGGATGAGTCGGCTGCTTCGGACAATGGAGCATCGTGAATCCCCGGTATTGCAGGTGTTGAGGCGACCATTTGAGAAGAGTGCTGTTGTGAGCGTCGTTCCCATATTTCTGTGCGGGCCGATGGCCTCTGCCTTTACTGCCGCATCTGCACAGGCATGTGCCTGCATAAGAACAGCCGCATAGTCAGGAGGGTTGCCTGCGGCAAAGGCCCGGTTTACCGCATCTTCTGCTGCCCGCACCGCACAGAACGATGCCACGTCTCCCGCTGGCTGACCGCCGATGCCGTCTGCCACGGCACAGAAGAGAACATCGTCGTACTGGCATACTGTCCACGCATCTTCATTGCGGGGGCGTCTTCCTGCGATAGATATCGCTTTATACACAAACCTGGTATGCATTCTCTTCCCTCCTCTCAAGCGCTGGAAAATGTATGATATCACTATGCACGAGAGATGTGATAAGGGATGCTCTGCATTGCTGGCCCAATGGATGACGACACACTTGTCTTTGATACAAACGGCGATATTTTTTGATGCAAGATAAGACCGTATCTTCAGGCATTGGGCGTGAGGTTTACGTGGATTCATTCTCCTCTCCTCTCCTTCCCCTTCCCTTCCCCTTCCCTCCTCCGGGAGAGATGTCGTGCATGGAAGGGATTTCCGGATAAAATTATTTCACGATCACGAGCGTAACAGAAGATCACCAGGCTTTTCATCTCCATTTATAAATAATCAGATATGGGTCTCCCCCCGGGCATATACGAACAGCTCATCAATATGCACATTGCAGAAAAACTGAGTGAAATCTCATCCGATTCGTTTGGATACCAGTGTGCAGACATTCGGAACTATGATACCACGACCCTCATCTCCCTCTACCTGACTCACATATTCCGAAGGGCGTTTGCATCACAGAAGGAATCACACACGAAAGAACCATCCTTTTCAGCGGATGACCAGATCAAAACCGCAAATGCGCTCATCGCGACCCTTGCTGAGATTACGGGTGATTCAGGACTCAACCAGTGCCGCATACATACCGATGGTGAAGTGCTCCTCTCAGTCATTGACAAAACCCTTTCTGATTCATACGGGACTTCTGTCATCCCACGCCCTGATACCTCACTGGCACTGAGTTCACTCTTTACCGGATCACACATTGAACCAAGCATGGTCAGTGAACTCAAAAAAGAGATACAGTCCGCCGACAGGATCGATATACTCGTATCTTTTGTAAAATGGAGCGGTATCCGGCTCATCATAGACGACCTGCGTGCATTCACCAGACACGGGACGCTGCGGGTAATAACCACATCCTATATCGGTGCCACCGACATCAAGGCAGTCGACTCACTCTCTTCCCTTGAAAATAGCAGCATCCGGATATCATATGACACTAAACGGACCCGCCTGCATGCAAAAGCCTACCACTTCCATCGAAACACCGGTTTTTCAACCGTCTATGTGGGGTCATCAAACCTCTCCAATGCTGCTGTCACAAGCGGTCTTGAATGGAACGTGAAACTGACCGCACAGGATGCCCCCGACATTCTGCGTAAAGTGGAAGCTACGTTTGAGACCTACTGGAATGATCCCGAATTCCATCTGTACAGGCCGGAAGATGCAG
>CAZFXY010000189.1:0-2118 GCA_964523185.1 uncultured Methanoculleus sp. | reverse complement strand
TCTCACGGCACTGCAGGCACCTCTGAAAAAGAAATATCGTGCAGAGATGGCAGCACTGCGTGCGATTCAACAGCATCTGGATCCGGAGGCAACCGTGGTTCACCCCTGGGACACAGCCTACCTGCAGGAGATACAAAAGAGGGAACAATATGCCTACGATGAAGAAAAAGTCCGGGAATATTTCCCCGTTGATACTGTCCTTTCCGGCCTCTTTTCCACATACCAGAGTCTTTTTGACGTTAGGTTCTGTGAAATAACGGATGCCCCGGTATGGTCTTTCGGTGTCCGTCTTTTTGCGGTCTGTGATCCTTCCTCTGATGACAGAATCGGGTACCTGTACCTGGATCTCTATCCGCGGGAGGGGAAGTATGGGCATTTCTGTGCCTCTGAGGCGATAAGCGGAAGAATAAAAAACGGTAATTATGCAGTCCCCGTGATGGCGATCATCGGCAATTTTACCAAACCGGAGGGGGAACGACCGTCACTGTTGACCATAAACGAGATCGAGACCCTCTTTCACGAGACCGGGCATGCAATGCACTATCTGTTGACACGGGCACCGTATGGCACTCTCTCTGGGTTTAGTGTGGAGTGGGATTTTGTCGAAACGCCGTCCCAGACACTTGAAGAATGGGTATGGGACCCCGAAGTGCTGGAACGGATATCCGGTCACTATACCAACTCGTCCCGAAACATTCCCTCAGCACTGCGTGACCAGATCATCGCCTCCCGTAGTGTCGGAGTCGGGCAGCTCTACAGCCGTCTGCTGCTCAATTCCCTAGAGGATATGCGGTTCCACACCGCCACCGGACCGGTCGATGTAACCGAGGTCTGGTATCAGACTCATGAGGAGATCACCGGCATGCGGCCCCCTGTGGGAACCCATCAGCCTGCATCGTTTGGTCATTTGATGGGCGGATACGATGCCGGATACTATGGATATCTCTGGTCAAAGGTCTATGCTCTTTCTATTGTGAATGTATTCAAAGAAAATGGGATGACAAACCAAACCCTTGGCATGAAATTCCGGGATGAGATTCTTTCACAGGGGAATATGGAGGATGGTATGGTGCTATTACAGAAGTTTCTTGGGCGAACACCGGGGACAGAGGCGCTGTATGAGTATCTCGGGATACCTCTTTTCTCTGAAGAGTCACGAAAGACATCATCAGACAAAATCGCGCCACCGAACGAAAAAAATCACTGAAGAAACGCAAAAAATAATTTTACCCCTCCAACACAAAATCGGAGGATCCCCCCTCTTTTTTAGTTCTTAAAACTGTGAATCGGTGCCGGAATCCTGCCGCCGCGGTTAATGAATGCCTCACAGCTAAACGTATTGACCCGCTGAATCGGTGCATGCCCAAGGAGTCCGCCGAACTCCACGGTGTCGCCGATATCTTTTCCCACCACCGGAATCAGACGAACGGCAGTTGTCTTCTGGTTGATCATGCCGATGGCTGCTTCATCGGCGATAATGCCTGCAATGGTGGCCGCAGATGTGGTTCCGGGGATAGCGATCATATCAAGGCCGACCGAGCATACGCAGGTCATCGCCTCCAGTTTCTCAATCGTGAGGGCGCCGCGGTTCACCGCATCGATCATACCCTGATCCTCACTGACGGGGAGAAAAGCGCCACTGAGTCCGCCGACAAACGAACTTGCCATCACCCCTCCTTTCTTTACCTGGTCATTCAGGAGGGCAAGAGCGGCGGTGCTGCCCGGAGCCCCCACCGACGCAAGACCCATCTCTTCTAAAATTTCCGCCACACTGTCGCCCACCGAAGGCGTCGGCGCAAGCGAGAGATCGACAATCCCAAACGGCACGCCGAGCCGACTCGAGGCTTCCTGGGCCACCAGCTGTCCGGCACGGGTCACCTTGAATGCCGTTTTCTTTATCGTTTCGCAGAGCACTTCAAAATTTTCGCCCCGCACTCCCTCAAGGGCATGCTTCACCACCCCCGGACCTGATACGCCCACATGTATCACGGTATCTCCTTCAGTTACGCCATGAAAGGCACCGGCCATAAAGGGGTTGTCGTCCGGAGCGTTGCAGAACACGACCAGTTTTGCACAACCCATCGAGCTGTGTTCTTTGGTGGCCTCCGCCGTTTCCTT
>CAZFXY010000188.1:0-2123 GCA_964523185.1 uncultured Methanoculleus sp. | reverse complement strand
GACCATCCCTCCTGCGACGAGAACCGCATACACCCCAAACAGCCCGACACATACCCAGAGTATACCCATCTCTGCTTTCTTTAAACGTTTAACATCTGTTATCCAGGTGATAATGGTCAGAATAATTAAAATAAGGCTGAGCGCGAGTACCTGTATAAATACCTCGGGGTGGGACAGAACCTGCCACACGGCAAGACCCAGGTAGACAACCAGGCCTAATGTCAGTATTTTTTTTATGTGTGTTGTCATGCTATTACCACCAGAAGTGTCATCCAGGCTACCAGAAGGGCTATTGTCACCAGCTGCACGGTCACACTGTCATACGGGCTGAGCATGGGTGTTACTGCACAGACAAAGGAGAGTGATATCAGGAGAATGAGCATCGCGATAAAGAGCAGCACGGGAGACATTGCTCCCCAGAATACCAATACAAATACCAGTAAGAGAACAAAGGTGCGTATGCCGTCAGCGATATCAAGCCCGGCACGCCATGCACCAAAATGCTCGGTTTTATAGCCGCTTACAATCTCTTTTGCTTCAATAATGGAGAATGGCCCATAATGCATCTTTGAAAGAACAATAATATACATCGCAATTGCTGCGGGAAGGATACTAACGAGCAGCGGACCATTATCCGCCTGATACTGGATGATGTCTGAGATCATCAGGGAGCCGGTGAAATAGTAGATACCTGCAACCACGGCAAAAAGGGGGATTTCAGACGAAGCTGATATAACCGAACGGATACCGCCAAATTTTGCATAGGGAGAGCCGGATGATAACCCCACCCCGTGCTCGGTCAGTTTGTGCAGCATGTATATGCCAAATAACAAAAGCAGACTACCGCCAAGTAAGACCGTGTACAATGCCCCGACCCATATGGCGATAGAAATAAAGACGATGCCAACATAAAGCAGCCTGGACGCTGTACGGGGAATCCATGTCTCTTTAAAGGAAAATTTCAGGGTATGAAGAATCTCCTGCCAGATGGGTGGCCCGGGCCGGCCCTGTATCCGAGCAATTGCTTTTCGGTGTATCCCCATAAATAACAGTCCGATGAATGGCGCTGCAATCACATATTCGATCATTTTTCAGTACCCCATAAACGGATAGTCATCTTCTCCGTCCTGATATTTCCAGAGAAGCACGGTTCCCAGCACCAATGCCGGCAGGGTAATGATACAGATCACTGCCTGCCCAATCTCTGAGATGATACCGATATACGGTCCGATACCTCCGATAACAAATCCAATCAACGCGATAACGGTTATCATCTGAATGTTTTTTCTATTCATGGCATATCACACGGTAAGCAGTATTTCAATCACTCTCAGGAACATCAGCAGGGAACTCACATGAATCATGAGGATGTAGGGTGCACCCGGGGCACGGGTCAGTTCTGCCTTTGCCACATAAAACGGGGCGATTCCCTCTCCCATTACCCCGACAAGAATCAGGGCCTTTGCAATCAATGGCATCGCCAGTGCAGCCGCGGAGAGTTCCCAGATGGAAAGCGTTCCGGTGGCAGCAAGTGTAATTGCCGCCCCGGCAAAGAGGGGAATCGTCGCAAGCATTGCGATGATACCGTAGTTAAATGCCGTGTGCAGCACCTGTTGGTATTTAACTGATGCAACAATGCCGATGATACAGATGCCCACCATACTGACGAAGAGAACGAAATTGAATATGTCCCCGCTGGTCACCGCTCCCATTGTTGCAACACCACAGGCAATGGACATAAATCGTCTGAACCGAAGATCTTTTCCGGTCACTTCCTTTGCATAGAGCGCATCGGTGCCAAAGACAACCTCCACCTGGTTTTCCGGCTTTGAAAAGATACAGATCAGGGTAAATATCAGTGCAAACAGGAACAGCGCTGCGGTGAACGGGGTGAAATACGCAACGATATCTCCGAAGGGCAGGGCAAACAATGCCTGTCCGCCAACATTATATGATGATAGTTCAAGCATCGTTCTCACCCCGCATGGTGCCTATCAGTGACATCTTCGCCGTCACTTTGGCAAGGATTGCTCCACCAGCAAGCATAACTGCAAAGAACCAATATTCCGGAAGCACCATAAAGATAAAGAAAGCGACAATCCAGAATGCCCATGCATATCCCG
>CAZFXY010000187.1:0-2144 GCA_964523185.1 uncultured Methanoculleus sp. | reverse complement strand
GGTAGTGAGTAGTGGGTAGTGAGTAGTGGGTAGTGGGTAGTGGGCCGTGGGTAGTGGGAAGTGGGTAGTGGGCAGTGGGTAGTGGGCAGTGGGTAGTGGGTAGTGGGGGGGAGTGTCTTTCTCCTGCGCATCGCCGATGGGGTAGCGGGGGTGCTGCTGCCCGATGCTTTACATGGTTACCGTGTGCCTTCGCATTTGAATATGTGAGGTGTGCTGCTGCTGCTTCACCGGTGGCCAGAATGGTATGAGGAGAAAATACCATATAGATGCATGGACGGGTGCGTTTCACCAGACTCCTGTTTTTTTGTAGCGGGCGGCATATAGTGGAATTTTTATGCAGGAAAACGTCCTGATTTCTCAACTGGTTAAAAAAATAAAAGAAAAGGTGAGTTTTTTATGTTTCAGGCTGTGCCTGCACTGTCATACAGGTTGCAGATGTAGCGTGCACTGAAGATGCCAAAGAACGGCACCAGGATAAACATGAGCAACCATCCGATGATTGGGATAAGTCCGAGGATGAAGATGACGACTCCAACCACGACATACAATATGACAAGTGCGATAATGTAGTTGACCCAGCCAATTTCTTTGATCTTTTCCATGATTGCGCCGACTGCAAATGCTTCGCCGAATTTCTCCATCCGTGCAAACCGGACAAGACCAATAAAGGCAAACAGCCCACAAAGGATGGCGACAAGCAACGTGACGAACATGCCGAGGCCCATGCCGGCAATTGCTGCAAGTGAATCAGTTGCGATGGCTAGCACGGCCGATCCGCCGACCAGAACAAAGAACACAATGATCGCCGGAATCATCCATATGAATGTGATGATAAAATACAACAGCCCGTCAATGAAGAGCTCCCCATAGTCTTCCAGTTCAGGTGCCGGTTTTATGCCTCGCAGCACCCGTACGATATAGCCGCTATACACAAAATTCACAATCGGAATGATGCCGATGATGATAAGCAGGAGCCACCGAACCCATTTTCCGACCAGTGCTTCCTTTGCATACTCAAAGGACGCGCCAAGATTATCTCCAATTCCCATGATTACCTCCTTATTTAAACAAATAGCACTGTCTTTTAAAAATATATAATTCTATTGCAAAATTATGCTTTTCCTTCGTTATAACGAATAATGAATCTTCATTCGCCGGGGAAAATAACAATAGGCCCTACATTATGATGGAATAGGCATTCTGTTTGTCCCATCCCTTTTTCCGTCGAAATGACAGCAGATTTTTAAAAAGTTACCGTGTCTCTTCTTTGAGAGAAGAGAGCACATTCAGTGCAGCTGCTGCGTCTTTGAATCGTCCGACTGCCATATATGCGGCAGCGAGGCGGGACTGTGAGGCGTCATCGACCGGGTTTGCCTTGACTGCTTTCTCAAAGCAGGCAATGGCCTCTTCATACCGGCCGGCCTCTGCAAGGGCCCGCCCTTTCCCGTACCACGCTACTGCTGTCTCGCCCTTGAGGGCGGTGAGCTGATCAAACGCCTTTCCTGCGTCCTGATACTTACCTGCAGAGGTAAGCACCGCCCCAAGCGCTGCCCAGTACGTGCCATTCTTTCGGTCCGCCTCAATCGCCGACTGGATAGCAGCGACCGCCTCATCCATTCTCCCCATGCGTTCATAGACAGTCCCTGCAAAAAAACGGGCATAGGCCATATCCGGATGTGCGTCCCTGAATATCTCGGCTGCTGCAAGGGCACCTTTCAGGTCGCCAGCAGCGAGGGCTGCCTCGCTGAGCAGATACGTTAGTTCTGATCGTTTGGGTTCTGCTTTCGCCGTCTCTGAAAAGACCTCAGCAGCCCCGGCATAATCGCCCGCGTGCATCATCGTGCTCCCGAGCCGTATCTGCATCTGGACGCTCCTGTTGCCGGATGAAACCGCGGTTTGGTAGGCATTAGACGCCTCTTCGTAACGACCAAGCCGTTCCAACGCAGATGCCTGGTACTCCCATGCCTGAGCGTTTTCGGGGTCAATGGCGGTGATCTGTTTGGTCACATCCGTTACCGCTTCATATTCTCCGGTAAAGAGCAGACAGGCAGCAAGAGAAAGCCAGCTGTCGGTATCATGGGGATTGACAGCGAGCACCTCCCGGAATTCTGCGGCGGCGTCGGTGAACCGTCCTGCTTTCTCAT
>CAZFXY010000186.1:0-2295 GCA_964523185.1 uncultured Methanoculleus sp. | reverse complement strand
CGGTAAGACCCTGATCGCTGAAATGGCGATGCACGCCGCTATCGCGCGGGGCGGCATGTGCCTCTACGTCGTGCCTTTGCGGGCACTTGCAACCGAAAAGGCTCATGAATTTGCCGGCAAGGGCGCTGCCATCGGTGTCTCCACCGGGGACTATGACCAGAAGGGAAACCGCCTGGGTGCAAACGACATCGTTATCGCCACATCAGAAAAGGTGGACTCCCTCATCAGGAACGGCGCTCCCTGGCTATCCCGTGTCACCTGCCTCGTGGTCGATGAGGTGCACCTTATCGATGATGAATCCCGTGGACCGACCCTTGAGATGGTGATCACCAAACTGCGTCACGCATCCCCCGACATGCAGGTGATCGGCCTCTCCGCCACCATTGGTAACCCAAAACAGCTCGCCGGATGGCTGAACGCAGGTCTAATCACGTCAGGCTGGCGCCCGGTAGACCTCCGTGAGGGCATCTGCTACCGCAATACCATTTATTTTGCCGATGAGGAAAAGGAAATTCCCGCTCCTGCAAAAACCGAAGATATCAATCTCCTTCTTGACTGTGTGGCAGAGGGGGGACAGTGTCTTGTCTTTGTCTCATCCCGAAGGAATGCAGAAGGGTATGCGAAACGGGCAGCAACAGCGCTGAAATATTCCCATGCAGTACTGGATAGTATTGCAGAGAAGCTGGAGGCCGCAGCGGAGACCGATATGGGGCGGGTGCTTGCCGCATGTGTCAGAAACGGGGCGGCATTTCACCATGCGGGAATGAACCGGATACAGCGAACGCTCGTTGAAGAAGGGTTCCGGACCGGTTTTATTAAGGCCATCTCCTCCACACCGACGCTCGCCGCAGGGCTGAACCTTCCCGCCAGACGTGTGATCATCCGTGACTACCTCCGTTTCGCCAGTGGAGAGGGAATGCGACCGATTCCGGTGCGGGAATACCGCCAGATGGCAGGGCGTGCCGGGCGGCCGCATCTGGACCCCTATGGTGAAGCCATCCTCATTGCAAAGGCCGAGTATGCAGTGAACGAACTATATGAGGAGTATGTTGAGGCGCCCGATGAGGACGTACAGTCCCGCTGCGGAGAAGAAGGGGTGCTCACGGCGCATATCCTGTCGCTTGTCGCAACCAGGTATGCCCGATCCCGTGATGAACTGATGGCATTTATGGAAAAGACGCTGTATGCGTATCAGCACACAGGCAAACGGGCACTCTCCCGGACACTGGATGATGCCCTCACGTTTCTCATTGAAGCCGAGATGGTCACCGATCTCTCCGGCATGCTGCATGCAACTGAATACGGGGAGCTGACCAGCAGACTCTATATCGATCCGCGATCCGCCGAAATCATCACAACAGCCATCCGGGAAGAAGGAGAACTCACGGATCTCGGCCTGCTTCAGCTGCTTTGTATGACGCCGGATATGTTTACCCTGTATGTAAAGAAGAATGACATCGAAATCCTTGAGAAGTTCTATTATGAACATGAAAAGGAGTTCAGAACCGAGTTCTCCTATGATGAGATGGAGGAATTCTATCGCAGCCTAAAGACCGCGATGCTCCTTTCTGACTGGGCAGACGAAATTGGCAACGATACCATATGCACCCGCTACGGGATCGGACCGGGCGACATCTACAATGCAGTCGAGGGAGTGGGCTGGCTGCTGCATGCCTCCGGACGCCTGGCCCGCCTGTTTGCCCCCGAACACCACGAAGCAGTTGAGGAGACCACCCTCCGCATCCGCCACGGTATCCGGCGTGAACTGATCCCTCTGGTACGGGTCAAAGGCATCGGCCGGGTACGGGCACGACGGCTCTTTACAAATGGCATCACTACCCCTGATGCGCTTGTTGCCGCAGACCCCTCTTTGATTGGAAGCATCGTGGGCGGCAAAACCGCAGAGAGTATCATCCGCGCGGCCAAAGCCGGAAAAAGGGGAGGTGTCCGCAGGGACATCGCATCCGAACGCATCGCCACACGGCAGGGCAATGGCAACCAACCCACAGATATCACTGACAGAGACCCTGACGAAAAAACAGGAAACGAGATAAACAGCGAAACAGCTGACGAATCCACAGAACAAAAAAGCATCTTCTCGTTTGGAGCGAAACACGATGAATAGTGCAGACAAAAACCCCATGCCCTCACACGCCCTTCTCTACGCTGATGCAGAAATACCCGATATCAAGGCCTTTCTTGTGGCCGTCCATGCCGCGGCCGATTGCCTCGGTTCGCAGACCCACATCATCTGTATTAATGCAGACAAAGTCGCTGGCAGTCTGCATGTGAAGA
>CAZFXY010000185.1:0-2303 GCA_964523185.1 uncultured Methanoculleus sp. | reverse complement strand
GTCCGGGGCGTCATCGGTGAACAGATGAACCCTGAACTGGTGATGAAGATAGGAATGGCGCTGGGAAGTATGAGAAAGGGACGCATTTGCGTGGGCCGCGATACCCGTACATCCGGGCCTGCACTATCCCGTGCCATGATAGCAGGGCTTCTTGCAACCGGGTGTGATGTTGTTGACCTCGGTGTGCTTCCTACCCCTGCAGTCCAGTATCTGGTGCGCGAACACTTCGATGCGGGTGCAATCATCACTGCGTCCCACAACCCACCGGAATATAACGGCGTGAAAATAGTTGAAGGGGACGGAACAGAGATGGACGATACCGAAACCATCCTCCTTGAAAAACGCCTTTTTCAGGAAAATTTCAGCCTGGCAGGATGGAAATCCATGGGAATTCTCACTGCCTGTCCGGATATGCTTCATGAGTATATCGATGCCATTGCCGGATACTGGACAGATATCAATGCTGACGGAATGACCGTTGTTGTCGACCCGGGATCAGGTCCGGCATGTGAGAGCACCCCCCGGATTCTTACAAAGATGGGGTGCCGTGTGATCACCATAAACGGCATGATGGACGGGACATTTCCCGGCAGAATGCCGGAGCCAACACCCGAGGGACTGCAACCCCTTTCTGAACTTGTACGCGAAACCGGTGCAGCCTTCGGTGTCGCTCACGACGGTGATGCAGACCGTGCAGTCTTTGTCGATGAAACCGGTCAATACCTGGAAGAAAATGAACAATTTGCCCTTTTTCAACGATTCATCTGTTCAGCCACGCCCGGCATTGTCATAACACCCGTCAGTACATCATTCCTGGCAGAACAAATTGCTGAAGAAACCGGATCTGTTGTCGAATATACACGGGTCGGGAGCATCACCGTCGCACGACGGATGCTTGCCCGGGCAGCAGGAGGAGAAACCGTTGTCTTTGGCGGGGAAGGAAACGGGGGACTCATTTTTCCTGGTCACCAGCACTGTCGTGACGGCGGCATGACCGCGGCAACGATGGTGGCAATGCTGAAATTAAGCAGAAAAAAACTCAGTGAACTCCAGGCAACCCTGCCTCCTCACGCGATGCTGAGAGAAAAAATTTACACTGACTCACCAAAAGAACTCCTGAAAACAGCAGAAAAGGCATTCTCAGGCGATAATCTTGATCTAACAGATGGTGTCAGAATCAACCGCCAGGGCATGTGGGCACTTCTGCGCCCTTCCGGCACAGAATCCTTTATGCGTCTCTATGTTGAGGCAACAACAGAAAAAGAAGCTGAATCGTTCCGGGATGAGATCAAAAAAGTCATCTCACCCTGAATTTTTCGTTCTGAAAATTCCCTTTTAACGTCGTATTACCATTTTTCCCTGAATACTTCGGTTTCTCGCACCGCACGGATAAAGGCACGAATTTTTGTATGATCCTTAACTCCAACTGACTGTTCAACTCCTGTTGCCACATCCACACCATCCGGACAGACCGTTCTCACCGCCTCACCAACATTTTCCGGGGTCAGACCTCCGGCCAGATAAACCGGAACCGTTGCCACCTGCCTCACCAAACAGGAATATTCCGGATTATAGCATTTTCCCTTTCCCATGCTCGCATCGACAATCACTGCCTCGCAGTCATCTGGCACAGACATCCCCGGAGAAAGAACCCGGACAACACGAATCGAATGGGGCACCATCGTACGGGGAAACGGATGACTCATCTGGATTTCATCAGGCCGAAGTGCACAAACAACCATAAGTTCATCCGGGTCAGTCGTGTGAGTGACAATGGCGCGGATTGCATCAGAACCCACGGCTGAAAATATCTCTTTCACCCGGGAATCGGGCAGGTTACGTCGAGATTCAACCGAATGAGAAATTACACCAATAGCATCTGCACCGGAAGATAGTGCAGCCCTTGCATCTTCTTTTGAGGTGATACCACAGATTTTAATCCGCATACTGCTGACCTTTGCAGTAATTCCTATCTGCAGGCTGATAATCATTCCCTGAAACTTCTGACTGATCCCTCTAGATCCAATAAAAAAGGTGGTATTACGGGCCTATACCCAGCCACGGAGTTTCATTGCCTCAGCCACACGACTCACTGCAACAGCATATGCTCCCATGCGCATGGTAACATTATAGTTCCTGGATGCATCAAGAACTTCATGGTACGCCTTGGTCATTTTTCTCTCAAGACGCTCATTCACTTCCTCAGCAGTCCAGTAGTACATGTACATGTTCTGCACCATCTCAAAGTATGACACGGTCACTCCACCTGCATTGCAGAGGAAATCAGGTATGACATGAATGCC
>CAZFXY010000184.1:0-2313 GCA_964523185.1 uncultured Methanoculleus sp. | reverse complement strand
CCTCTCCTCTCTTTCTACTGCCATGGAGGCCGGACGGCTTGGCATCACCGATGGCCACGTTGAGCTCAGGGCACGGGGAAAGGACGGCGCCAGGTTTCCGGTTGAGGTGGCGATCTCCTCCTATGAGCTGCATAACGAAACGCATTTTGTGCTTGCAATGCGTGACATCACCGGATGGGTGAGTGCCCAGAAGACGCTCTCCGAGAGCGAACGGCGATTCCATGACTTTGCGAATTTCCTTCCTGTCCCAGCCTTTGAAGTCGGTTTTGATGGTTCGGTTCTTTTCCGAAACAAAACTGCAGAGACCTTCTTTGGGTATCGTGAACCGGACTGGATGGGGGGGCTGACCATCTATTCCCTTCTCTCTGCCAGTGAACAGCCTGAACTGCGGGAGATGTTTCAGGTCTGTCTGGTAAAGGATACGATCCTCAGTAATGAGTTTACCGCGGTCCGGCAGGACATGACCTGCTTTCCCGCGATGGTTTACTGCCGCCGGCTGATGGAGAAAGGCAGCGTCACCGGGCTGCGGGTGCTGGTGGCAGATCTCACCGAACAGCGGGTCATGGAACAGGCACTGAACCGCTCTGAAACGATGTACCGTACGGTCTTCGAGAACACCGGAACCGGCATGTTCCTGTTACATGCAGATGGCTCAATTGTGAATACGAATCGTACCGGAGTCGAACTGGTGGGTTATTCCCTCGGCACACTGCTCAGTGGGGAATTTTCTTTCGCAGATCTGCTCGTCCCGGACGATCGCATCGGATTTTGGGAGAATGCCGTCCAGATGTTTGCCGGGACGGTGCCTCCCCGCAGGCTCCCGCTGATTGGTCTGGTGGATGCAGGGGGCATGATTCATGACATTTCCATTACACTCTCGTTTATCCCTGATAGTCTTCAGCTTGCGGTTTCTATTACCGATGAGACCGGGAAAAAACAGTCTGAACGTCTCATCGCCGTTTCAAATGGAATTATTCAGCTGATCATCTATGAAGATGATACGGCTACTCTGCTTGCTGCTGCCTGCGCAGAGTTTAGCCGGTTGGATCAGTATTATGTCGTCTCTATCGCACTGTGCAAAGACGGGCAGCTCATAACCTCGGGAGTGTCATCGTCAGCATTCAGCAAGGCGAATGCAGAGTTTTTTAGCACATCAACCGCCCCCGGTGAGGCTGTTTCATCAAAGATGGTGAGTTATTCCCCATGGAACGTGGGAGACGCAGGGGGGGGCGCTGATGAAGAGATCGATGTGTTTGTCCTTCCGATGATTGCAGGCAACAAGGTGGAGGGGGTGCTCTCGGTGTACATCCGGCCGTCTGCAACGGTGACAGAACAGGAACTGACCACCCTGCAGGCGCTTGCCAATGATATCGCCTACGGCATCCGGTCGCGGCGTCTGGAGGATGAGAAGGTGGAGGCCATCTCGCAGATCGAGCGGAACATGGAGGATCTTTCAATTCTCAATGACCACATTCGAAATCCCCTGCAGGTTATCCTGGGAACAGCAGAAAATGGGGATGCAGCATATTATGATGTGATGGCCGGACAGGTGGAGGAGATTGATGGCATCGTGCGCCGTCTGGATCAGCGGTGTCTGGAATCAAACAAGATCCGTGATTTCCTGGGGAAACACTACCAATTTAAGATGAAGAGTGAATGAAGTGTGTATAAATGAAGATGCGCGACACACTCAGGGAATGTTTCCTTTCCCGAAGTATTCCCGTTGTCGCTCTTCGTTCATCGCAATCAGAATGGTGAAGATCTTTTGCACTTCCACCGGGTCAATGCCCTGGGTGACGGCATAGTCAAAGGCCCGGTTCAGCACCAGATTGCGCTGCGTTGGATCGGTGACCGAAGCACCGCTGTGCCGTTTCTCTCTGGCGACCTCGGCGGCGAGTCGCTGGCGTTCTGCGATGAGATCGATTAACGCATAATCGATACGGCAGATCTCCTCGCGGATGGTACCAAGTGTCATATCATCTTTTCATCTGGTTTGGCATGGTAAAAAAGGATCTCTTCTGCCCGGTGATATGTAGCAGGGAACGACGTATTGAATACAGAGTGAGTGAAAAATATACCTATTCATGATCACCGATAAAATTGACCGCGTGGAGCGCAAGGACCTGGCCATTGCGTGTCTTGCGCTTGCGCTTGCTTTCACCCTCATCTTTATCCGTGGGGGCTGGAACACCTGGATGGACCTGGTATTCATCTTTTTCATATCTGTTATCACTGTCGGCGCCGCTTTTATTCTGCATGAGATGGCGCATAAATTTACGGCGATGAAGTTTGGCTATTATGCAGCATTCAGGA
>CAZFXY010000183.1:0-2319 GCA_964523185.1 uncultured Methanoculleus sp. | reverse complement strand
TACATCCTGTCACATCTTCTTTTTGAGTTCATAGATCTTTGCAAGCGCCTCACGCGGTGTCAGTGAATCCGGATCAAGGTTTCTCAGTTCAATGACAGCCGGGCTTTCTGTGTCATAACCGCCCCCGGGGGCATCCATTATTAACATCTGGGTATACCGTGGGGGTCGTTTTCCTTCCGCCGCCGGTGTCCGGCATCGTTCTGTTTCAAGCACCTCTCCGGCTCTCTGTATCACTGTTGCAGGAATGCCTGCCAGACGTGCCACATGAATACCATAACTTCGGTCCGTTGCACCCGGAATCAGTTTTCTCAGGAACACCACATCACTCCCGGTGTCTTTCACCGCAAAATGATAGTTCTTCACCCGTTTCAGATCGGCTTCAACCTCCACAATTTCATGAAAATGGGTGGCAAACAATGTCCTAGGCCCGCGTTTTCCGGTGCCATGGAGATATTCAAGCACAGCACGTGCAATGGAATAGCCGTCAAGGGTTGATGTGCCTCTACCTATTTCATCAAGAATAACGAGGCTCTGTTCGGTGACATTATTGAGAATGTTGGCCAGTTCCACCATCTCAACCATAAATGTCGACTGGCCACTTGCAAGATCATCAAATGCACCGACACGGGTAAAGACACGGTCAATGATACCAACAACAGCCCGGTCAGCCGGCACAAAACTTCCCATCTGTGCCATGATGCAGATGAGCGCGACTTCACGCATATAGGTGGATTTTCCGGCCATATTAGCACCCGTGATGATGATGATCTGATGCCCGACGCTATCCAGCTCCGCATCATTCGGCACAAACCCGACCGATGAAAGGCTTTCTTCAACAACCGGGTGACGCCCGTCGGTGATCAACAGGCGCCCGGAACTCTCAATAACAGGCCGTGTATATCTGTTTTCCGCGGCAGCATCAGCAAGAGCAGCAAAAAGATCCAGATGCGCAATTGCCTGCGACGTTGCCTGTATAAAGGTAACAGATTCACGCAGGCGGGTAATGACGTCTGCGTAAAGCTCTTCTTCAAGGGCACTCTGCCGCTCCTGTGCATGAGCAATCTTCTGCTCCATCTCCTGGAGCTCAGGGAGGGTAAAGCGTTCAGCATTCGCCATCGTCTGCTTTCTGAGATACTCCGGCGGGACAAGGGAGAGATTGGCCTTTGTCACTTCGATATAATACCCGAATACCTTGTTGTAGCCTATCTTCAGCGATTTAATGCCACTTCGTTCCCGCTCTTTCTGCTGGAATGCGGCAATCCAGTCCTTACCGGTACGGCTGATATTCCGGATTTTATCCAGTTCACTGTTGAATCCTTTTCGTATTACGTTACCGGTGCGTGCAAGCACTGGAGGGTCTTCAACGATTGCAGCCTGAATCAGGGATACCTGCTCAGTATGATCCCTGATATCAGCCTGCATTTCGGAGAGAAGGGCGGGGATCACGCTGTCATGAGGGGAGAGCGCCTTTCGGATGCCTGGGAGCCGGTCAAGGGAATCACGAAGGGAGAGAAGGTCACGGGGCCCGACATTTCCATACGCAATCCTGCCGGCGATGCGTTCGGTATCGGCAAACCGGTGAAAAAGATCCCGGACACTTTCACGCCGGAGCGGTTCATTCAGACAGTACTCAACGGCATCCAGACGTGCCTGAATCTGCTTTTCATCGGTAAGAGGACTGGTGATAAACGTGCGGAGCAGACGACCGCCCATGGCCGTCTTCGTCCGGTCAAGGACAGAAAGAAGGGTATGATCCGTCCCGCCATCACGAATGTTTCTGGTCAGTTCAAGATTACGCATCGTGATTGCGTCAAGCACCATTCCACGTTCAGGGAGTCTGGTTGAGATACTGCGAATGTGGCCAAGGTCAGACTTCTGCGTCTCTGTTGCATACCGCAGACAGGCACCGGCTGCAGCCACGGCCTCATCCATATCATTGCAGCCAAACCCCTCGAGCGTTGAGACGTTAAACTGCCGGGTTAACTGTGAACGTGATTCGTCGGGATCAAAGTATTCTGCCCCGCAGGGTGTGACAGCGATTCCTCTTCCCTCAAGAAGCGCCTGAATACGGGGGGACAGTGATTGAGACAGAAGGCATTCCCGCGGGCCCGCACGATCTAATGCTGACAGAAGGCCATTTCCTCCGTCATCTGCCTTGCATGTGGTAACAAAAAATTCACCGGTGGTGATGTCCAGAAATGCAAGACCAAACAGGGTATATTTCAAATCCGGGACGATTGCCATCAGATATGCCTGCCCCTCAGAAGGGACCATGGAAGAGTCAATCACCGTGCCCGGCGTAATGACACGCACAACATC
>CAZFXY010000182.1:0-2331 GCA_964523185.1 uncultured Methanoculleus sp. | reverse complement strand
CGGTATATCTTCTCAAATTTGATGGAGAAGTAATGCGTATCAGCGCCGAGCACGTCATGGGCAAAATCCTCGTAACTTTCATTGAGGCATGCCTCAATCGTCCGTGCCATGGCAATGGTCGCATCGGTGTCTGCAACAGGGAGTTCTACCATACAGGAATCGGTATCCCCGTATATGACCGTATATCCCATATCTGTTATCACCGTGCGGGTGTGGGCGATGATCGCCCGGCCCACCGAGGTGACAGCAGATCCAATTTCACGGTCGTACAAACGGAACCGGGCATATCCGGACACACCATAATAGGTGTTCATGATCACCTTCAGGACATTCTGCTGAATATCATACACCAGGTAATCGGGCGAGCCATATGCAAAGGTGTCACGCAATGCTTTCTTCTCGTCGCGCTCATTGAGAAGGTCTGAAATGATCGCCCGCGTCAGCCCGTCCGGAGATTTTCTGAACCTGATACCATTGGGTGCACGGAGTTCTCCTTTGGGATCCTTCGTTTCCATTGACGCATTGATGGTCATCATGCACATCGGGTACAAGGACTTCAGATCAAGCACAACAACATTCTCTTTGACTCCCTGGGAAGGATCAAAGACCGTTGCACCCTCAAACTCATCGCCCGCGTTAAACCCCTTGGAAGGCAGCACGTATTTTCCGGATGCCTTGCGCAGCACAAAGATATCAATGACATTTGAAGAGTTGAGAGTCCGATCCAACGGACAACCTACATACCGGGCAATCTCCCGGTAGAACCCGATGATTGAATCCTTCGCATCAATACCGACACAGAGTTCGACATCACGGAGATTGTAGGCCACGAGGCTCTGTGGGTCATTTCTCCAGAGATCACTCAGGGTGCCGGTGTAGCGCACCTTGCCTTCCCCCAGTTCATCTTCCCCGATGGCGTCCAAACGGTATGACTCCTTGCGGGAACTTTGCATTTTCCGGTATCCCATCAGAAGATCAAAGAGCGCCCGTCCACGCAGCGGATTTCGGGCACCGGCACCGGGAATACGGGAGAGTGAGTCGGGTTCAAGACCCAGCACTTCCATGCGTTTTGTGATATAACTGATATCAAAATCGACAAAATTCCACCCGGAAAGGATATCGGGATCGGTGTCATGAATATAGGCAGCAAGGCCTCTGAGGAGATCACGTTCATAGGAGTATGTGATGATGCGATGGTTCGGCCGAACCGGGACAGGTACCAGACCCTCCCCCTCTCCCGGGGGATGCAGGTAGAGGGTCACATAGGCATCATCGAACGAATCATGGCAGGTAATGCATACGATGGCATCACGTTCCGGCTCCGGGAACCCTCGCTCGTCCTCACACTCAATATCCATCATACAGATGCGTGCGGCAGCATCCACCTCTGCAGGTACAACATCACGGAAATCCACAGGTGTCCCCGGTACCACGGCACCACCGGTGAGACCCCTGTCGATCAGGTAGCGGGTGGCAAAAGGAATATCTGCTTCGAAATGCGGTTCATAATAGTCACGGACATCACGGACATCGCCGGGTGAACGGGTATAGATTCTCCGAAGCGTTTCTCCCCGTATCGAAGTGTATACCATGGTGGTATCCACCTCTGCTTTTGGATGGGGAGAAAGCGCATCTGCCTTCTCCAGAGGGGCATAGAAATAAGGCCGAAACCCAGTCACCTCGATCTGGTGAGCGATGCCGGCGGGGTCACGCCCAAAGATATACACCACCGGACCATCCAAAGAATTTCCGTACTCAACCTGGTTTATTGCAAGGCTGAGACCGCCGTTATTACTCATCTGCTCTCCTGCAGAGTGAGCAGGATGCAGCCGCCGCCTCCATGAACCGTGCCTGTTCCCAGGCGTCAAGACTCCATTCAATGATCTCTTCAATCCCCCTCTTTCCAATCCGCGCCGGAACACCCAGAGAACAACCCGAGATGCCGTATTCACCATTCAGGACACAGGATACCGGCAGTATCGCATGGGCATCCTCTGCAACCGTGCGAACAAGATTCACAATATGCCATGCGGGCCCGAATACCGTACCCCCCTTGCCCCGGATAACTTCCATACTGGACCGGCGCATCTTCTCCAGGATGTCATTACGGGTATCCTCTGTCACATCCACCGGCAGACAGGAAAAGAGGGGAACCTGATGCTCGCCATGCTCACCCAGCACCCATGCATCGCCCGGGATTCCATACTCTTTCAGGTAACCGCCAAAACGGGCTGCATCAAGCTGACCACCGAATCCAAGACACCTTTCACAAAGAATAAGGCACCGTCGGAGAAGATAATAGTTATTTGCATCCAACGGATGTGTTACCGT
>CAZFXY010000181.1:0-2369 GCA_964523185.1 uncultured Methanoculleus sp. | reverse complement strand
GACTCAGAGGAGACCATCACAAAGAAGATGAAAAAGGCATTCTGCCCGCCGGAGATTGAGGAGAATCCCGTTCTTCAGACGCTGAAGTACCATGTCTTTCCCCGCCTCGGCACCGTCACCGTCCATCGCCCGGAGAAGTTCGGCGGCGACGTCTCCTTCTTTTCCTATGAAGAGATGGAGGCTGCATATGGAGCAGGCAGCATACACCCCGCAGATTTAAAGGCCGCTGTTTCAAACGGACTCATCGAGGCACTGGCTGATGCCCGTGACTTCATAAACAGCGTGTAAGCAGATTCATACCGATTGTCTCAGGATACAATACCGGAGAACAGACCACCATGGGAAAAAGAGATGCACTTATTGAACGTTTTGACCGCGAAACCGAACGGATGGGAGTCCGGATACGGGACGCTGACCAGTTTAAGGTATCCGAAAACGTCTTTGATGACGTCACCCTCCTCTCCCTTTATCATCTGGTGCACAAAAAGAAGATTCAAGAGATCGGAGGGCCCATATCGACCGGAAAGGAAGCAAATGTCTTCTACGGGGAAGGGGAGGAGATGCCGATTGCCATCAAAATATACCGGATTCAGTCCGCCAACTTTCAGAGGATGAGCGATTATATCGTCGGCGACCCCCGTTTTTCCTCAGTTAAACGGTCCAAAAAGGACATCATCTTTGCCTGGACAAAAAAGGAATACTCCAACCTGGCCCGTGCCCATGATGCAGGGCTCCGGGTGCCTCTCCCCATTCACTTTAACCGCAACATCCTCATCATGGAGTTTATGGGAAAAGACGAGGTTGCCTACCCCCAACTCAGAAACGCAGAGCCGGATGACTACCAGGCGGTCTATGACGAGATCACAGCCGCAATGAAGACCCTCTTTAATGAGGCGGAACTCGTCCACGCCGACCTCTCAGAGTTCAATATCCTTTGGGACGGTGAGCACCCGGTGATCATCGACATCGGGCAGGCGGTGACTCCCAGCCATCCAAAGGCCATCGCATTCCTTGTACGAGACATCAAAAACATCAACCGCTACTTTGCCAACCGGTGTACCATCAGAGACGAAGAAGAACTCTTCCGTGACATCGTCGGCGAACACCGGATGCAGATCTGAGTCTCCGGTTCTTTACATGTTCCTTTTCCGGATATGTAATTTTTTTCTCAAGGGTATGTTCATTCCCACCCGGGGACGGTTGTCGGCGCCATAGATTCCTGTTAATTGAAATAATGTTCCGGGATCAACGGCTCAATAATGCCTGAATACCCTATTATGAAGATTATTGTCCCGGAAAAATATCCACACAGCGGCCCTGAGTGGCCGGTTCTCTGTTGAGACATGAAATACATCCTCTCAACAGAACCATGAATGGAGGGGCCTTAATAATCCATAATTCTCCGTATTTTTAGGAAATAACATACACCAGGCCCGTTTTTTTTCGGCAAAAATGTCCCCCTGAAAATGCGTTTATTCTGCCCTCTGATTCCCAAATGCGGGGAATCAAAAAAGGAGGATAGAGAGGAAGATCTGACAAGAATCAGGGAGAGCATGAGCTCCTGTGTCAAACACTGATAAAAAGGAAAAAGGGGATGAATTATCCGTTGATCCAGTAATTAACGGTCTCCGGGTTTGCATCCACCCATGCCTGTGCGGCATCCTCTGCGGTTGCGCCGTCCTCAACTGCAAATATCACGGATTCCATATCATCGATCGTCCAGTGGAAACGCTCAAGAATAGCGTATGCCTCAGGATCCTCTTCCTTAAAGCCGGTGCGGGCAAGAGTTTCGAGATGTTCCTCAGCACCGTAGATACCTTTGGGGTCTTCGAGGTACTTCAGGTCAAAGCGGACAAACATCCAGTGGGGTGTCCAGCCGGTGACAACAATCCAGTCACCATCTGCGTATGCACGGGTGAGCTGAGCTGCCATGGCAGAGCACGATGATGCAAGAAGTGTGTAGTCGAGATCATACTCCTCCATTGCCTCCTCGGTCCGTTCCATGACGCCTGCACCCGGTTCGATGCCGGTGATCTTGCCATCAAACTTGTCTGCGACACTGTTCATCTCGTCTATTGAATCGATGGTTACATACGATGGGACCACAAGACCGATCTTTGCTCCCTCAAGGTTCGTACCTATCGCGTCAATCGAATCGCCATAGGTATCCCAGTAGCTTGCATGCGAGGTAGGCATCCATGACGAGACAGTCACATCAACCCTATCATCAGCGATCCCCTGGTACAAAGGGCCGACAGCAACGACCTTGAGCGCAACATCATAACCTTCCCGTTCAAACACCTTCTTTACTACATTCAGTACTTTAAAATCACCACATTTTTTCACGTCAGTTCTGGGAATATTATCTG
>CAZFXY010000180.1:0-2563 GCA_964523185.1 uncultured Methanoculleus sp. | reverse complement strand
TATATTTCCTTTTCATTTGTGGTCAAAATGTGTTAAAAAGATCAATTTGTGATTGATCCGGTTCTGATGGTGTGCTGTTGAAACAGGTTGCTATTATTTTTCATTCATTGAACGTACTGGATCAATTCCTAATGAGCGTTTACAACAACCTTAAGGACAAACAAAATTATTCTTAATTATCAATAAGTTTTGGGGTAATGTGACGGAAGAATACGGGTATACTAAATCATTCATCGAGCCTCAGTTTCCGGTTTCTAAAATATCAAAGGAGAGCTATAAGGAGAGGAAAGCAGGAGGAGGACAAATTTTAACGGGGGTTGGTAAATGGTGAGGAAAATTACGTTGCAATTTTGACACTATTTGTCATTCAGATTTCAGGACTTGTGGTATTTGCAGTATCATTCCATAGTTTTCGATGCACTTATTATGGCAATATTTTCAGAATTCGCGTATTTTTACAAAATCGGATCAAACCCGATACGTTATTGCTGAACATAAAAATATAGTCAGGGGTAGTTATGTCACTCTATGATACCCTCAGAGACTACTGGGGATATACCTCGTTTCTCCCCCAACAGACTGAGGCGATATCAGCCATTCACCTGCACCGGGATGTGCTGCTCTTAAAGGCAACCGGGGGAGGGAAGTCCCTGTGCTACCAGATTCTTCCGGTGCACGAGAAAAAACTGGGAATTGTAGTCTCCCCTCTTATCTCCCTGATGAAGGATCAGGTGGATGATCTCCGCCAGAAAGGCATCCGTGCAGTGACATTAAACAGTGATTCGACACCTGATGAAAAGAGACACGCGGAGACTGCCATTCGGGAAGGCAAAATAGATCTGTTGTATGTTTCCCCCGAGCGATTTGTCAGTGAACGGTTTGTCCGTCTTCTCAAAGATACATCGCTCTCCCTCATTGCCATCGATGAAGCCCATTGTATCTCCCGGTGGGGCCATGACTTCCGCCCGGATTACCGGAAACTCCGGATGATAAAAAAGACGTGGCCGGATGTCCCGGTCATCGCGGTGACCGCCACTGCTACCCGTGAGGTCAAAAATGATATCGTGAGTCAGCTGAATCTGAAAGACCCGTGTGTGCTTATTGGATCCTTTAACCGGACAAATCTGTATTATGAAATTCGTGAATCCGGAAGCCCGAAAGGGGAAATCATTGAATTTCTGAACAATCACCGGGGAGAGTCGGGAATAATCTACTGTTTTTCCCGGAAGAGTACTGAAGAAATCTCTCAATACCTGCAGGAAAGGGGAATATCATCTCTCCCGTATCATGCCGGTCTAAAGGACAATATTCGGAGGAAAACCCAGGAATCATTTGTCAGGGATAAAACCCAGATCATCTGTGCGACGGTTGCTTTCGGTATGGGTATCGATAAACCTGATATCCGGTTTGTCATTCATTATGAGCTCCCCAAAGACATTGAATCATACTATCAGGAGACCGGGCGGGCAGGGAGAGATGGCCTGCCGTCCGCGTGTACCTTATTTTATAATCGCAAAGATATCGCAAAACAACTATGGCTTATCGATAAGGATGATTCTGACGGGGATTACAAGGAAGTGCAGAAGAAAAAACTCTTTTCTCTGACACGGTTTTGTGAGTCTCCGGTATGCAGAAGACATGCCCTTCTGACGTATTTTGGTGAGGAATATAAAGAGAAGAATTGTGAGATGTGCGACAACTGCCGAAAAGAAAGTCCGAGAGTTGATGCGAAAGAATATGCACGGAAGGTCATGGCCTGTGTCAATGAACTGAATGGCAATCTCGGGCGGGGCAAGGTTGTTCAGATTCTCTCCGGATCTACTGTCAAAGACATAAGTGCTTCACATTTTCACAAAATGAAATCGTTTGGATCGATTATGGACATCCCTGAAAGCCAGTTGAAACAGTGGGTTGATGAACTCGTATTTCAGGGCTACCTTACCCGTTCCGGAAAGAAATATCCTGTTCTTTCCCTCTCTCAGGAAGGAAAGACATATTTAAATGGCCAGAAGGATGTTCCGATATTTCTGAGTAAACCAAAGAAGACAGGAGGCAAACCCCATGGTGGAGAGAGGCGCAATCTCTCTGATGTCAGGTATAATCAGTCTCTCTTTTCCCTGCTCCGTGTGCAGAGGGATGATATTGCACGGCGCGCGGGCCTTCCGAAATATATGATCTTCACTGATCCGTCCTTAATTGAGATGGCGGCATATTATCCACGGACAAAGGATGAATTCATGAAAATAAAAGGTGTCGGTGTCGCGAAATGGGAAACGTATGGTGATGTATTCACCACACTCATCTCAAAATTCTGTATGGATAATGGTATTTCTGTCAGGAACAGTAAGCAGTCATGATGCCACCAAGGGTCAGACGTTCTCAGGTTTCGCCCGAAATAGGCTCGATAGTGGATTCAATGCCCTTATTTCCTATCTCTCTTTTCACATATCAGCACCTCTGACTGGCGCAGCGGGGGGCACATTTTATCCCGAGGATACGTTTGCAAATCCGAAATCACTGTCACCTGATGCAGGCATTTTTCCCCGGTCTAATCCGGAAAAAT
>CAZFXY010000179.1:0-2615 GCA_964523185.1 uncultured Methanoculleus sp. | reverse complement strand
GGGTGTTCAATTTCTGCGATCAGACTGTTCAGGATCAAACGGTCGGGGTGTTCAATCGAGGCGCTATGTACAGTTAGCGCCATGCATTGTCAGGTGCGCTCCTGATTATTTGGTGAGCGGCATGTGTTGTCAGGTTTGTTCCTGATTATTTGGTAAGCGGCATGCACCAGGGCTCTTCGTTCTTTAGCACATGGCGCCATTCATCCACACAGGCACATCCGGCGTCCACGCACCGGCGCAGGTGAATCTGGTTTCCGGTGCTCACGTAGGTGGTGATCGCCTCCACAATATCACGGTCGCATACGCCGCAGTTATGCGGACCCCGGCGTTTTCCCCCGCCCACCGGATCGCACTGCACATAGTGATCGGTAGAGAGCAGGGCATCAAGAGCACTCCAGAGATAAGGCGGCCGGTATGACCCCTGTTTCCAGTAATGCTCCACTTCGGTGCGGGTCTGCACCGTGCACAGATTCATCGAGATGATATCCGAGTAGGGGATGACATCGCGAATAGACTGTTTCATGTCATCCAGCGCCTCGCGTTCGGTTAAAAACGGCGGTTTCATCATCAGATACGTCTTGATGCCCACATCTGCCTGCCGTGCAACGGCGACAGCCTCCTTGAAATCATCAAACGTGAGCCCTTTCCGGATGCATTTCTCCCGGATATAATCATTCGTGGTCTCAAGACCCATCGCCACATAGAGTGCGGCGTCTCCGTCTGCCTGCAATGCCTCCCGGAAGGCGACAAGCGACTCTTCCTCCACATATTCCGTACGGGTCTCTGCAATGACCACCTTGCCGGCAAAGAGCGCCGCCACGTCGGTCCGGAATGCCGGGGGGACTTCCTGCGGATCAAAAAAAGAACCGGAGGTAAAGATCTTTACCATTGCATATGAATCGCGGGGATGATTTTCTGCCACCCAGCGCAACTGACTCCGGAGCTCTGCAAGCAGCTCATCTGGTTTTTTCGTGGAGGAACGCTCAAACCGGTAGCCGCACATCAGGCACTGATTCCAGCTGCACCCACCGCTGCGGAATATCACGGTAAGACAGGGAATCTCCTGATCCTGATATCGATCCATACTCGTCCAGGCAGCGAGAGGTTTTTGTATTGCGTCTGATATCATTAGTATACTATGAATTGGCATCTGAATATGAAAAAGGTGGCATGCCTGATCGGCCTTTGTCTGCTCTGCATGGGGGTGGCATCTGCCTATGAACTGAAATGTACCTGCCCAACGGAGATGTACCGCGGTGATATTGTCACCATTACCGGCACGAGTACCCTGCCGCCGGGATACAGCACCACGCTCCGGCTGTTTGAAGTCGAGCCGACGAGCAGGGAACTCGCTTCTCATGATCTGGTGATACAACAGGGTGGGAACTGGTCGGTCCGGATACCGACCGCTGAATGGAAAGAGGGTACCTATAAATTTGAAATTACAGAGGATAAGATGAATTATCCTCTCAGTTCTGGGTCAGACCGGATCAGGGTATTTACGGTGATCGACCGGTCCGGTGAGATCACCATCACCTCTCCTTTCACCCAGCCACCCGGGAATACCCTTGTGCTGAGTGGCCGTGCTCCGCAGGTAGGTTCCGCCGGTCTGCAGATCGAGGTCACCGACAGCCGCGACATGGTTGTCTATGGTCCGACCTTTATCCGGACCGATGCAGCAGGTACCTTCTCTGAGAAGGTGCCGGTTGACGGTTCTGGTAAGTATTTTGTCAAATTTTCCGATTTCCGGAACAATGAGGCACGGTTTATCTCCCGCACAGGGTTCACGATCGAAGAAAAGATTATTCCGATAACTCCATCAACTACGTCGACTGCCACGGTCCGGACGGTATCTGCCACGGCAATGGCGTCCCGCGATGCACCGGCCTACTTTATTGCACAGACGTTGCCGGGCACCGTCAGGGTTACCACGTCCACCGGCATTGACTGGCGAATGTATTACACCGACGGAGTCAACGCACCGGTGCGGATTGATGAAAGCGGCAGCAATGCGCCTGAGGAGTTCACGTTCTCTTCACCCGGCGGGCTCCTGTATCTCAAGGCAGAAGCGGTGCGTGTCGGTGATGAAGGGATGATTACGCTCACGGTTGAAAATGGGGAGTCAATCACGACAAACCCTGCAGCCGCCACCCATTTTGGAGATGCATTTCCAGATTCTGAGCCCACACAATCGTGTTTTCCCCTGGTCATGCTCATTCTTGCATTGTGTCTCATTGGATATGCAGGAATTCGCAAATAACACCATTTTTTAACTCTGAACACCAATGGGTATAGGAGCCGGGATAGTCTAGCCCGGAAAGGCGGTGGCCTTGAAAGCCACTGGTGTTCGCACCTCAGGAGTTCAAATCTCCTTCCCGGCGCTCATGAATCATTTTTCCTATCACCACCGGTTTGTTCAGGAGGAGAACTATGTGTATTGCAATACCGGCTGAAGTGCTTGAGATCAAAGACGGCAACATTGGCGTAGTTGACTATGGCGACCTGAAACAGGAAGTGCGCCTCGACTTAGTGGATGTTAAAGTCGGCGAGTATGTCCTTGTTCATGTTGGATTTGCCATCCAGAAGATGAGCAGGGAAGAGGCACTGAAGACGCT
>CAZFXY010000178.1:0-2705 GCA_964523185.1 uncultured Methanoculleus sp. | reverse complement strand
TCAAACAACCGACCTAACTAAGTGGTATTTTCGTCAATATAAATACTCGCATTTTATTTTCCCTCTGACCTCCTGAAACACAAAAATTCACACCACACAATCGTGATCGTGGCAATATCGGCACCCATCCAACACATTAAACGTCTTTGAATGACTTGTTTGCCATCATTACAGAAGGGAGAATGACTTAGATGAGATAACCGCGCATAAAGGCAAAACAGAATCATTTTTCAGAATAAAGCCTGTACGCAGATTTTCGGAATCGTCTGATCTCTACATTTCTCCAGGATAAGGAGAAAACCATACGAACCCGGATTATTTCAGCACTCAGCCAAAAAGAGATACGTTCTCTTTTAAAAAAACCATAAGCACGCGCAAAAAAATGGGTTTTCCAAAGATTCATCGCCCCCTGCCGCTGAACCGATCCTATTCAGCTCTCTACCCCCATGAACCGACGCACATATGGTTAGCACAAAGATCATCACGCGAACTGCGGGTCGCTTCAGCCAGGTTACCGGATCTCCCGATCTGTTGTTTCAGTGGACACCACCCGGAATAGCTGTCTTACCACAGACAAGTACTATCAGAAACCAAATACCCGGAATAGAAAGGATAATGGTTGTGAAAAATCGTTCTTCCAACATTTGCCCATTTCCTTTCTGTGTGAATATCCAGAACGGCGGTGCAGTAGATATTGACTGCAGAGAGGTGAGAAACGGAATCAATTTATCAGGAAAGGGAATCGCTGCCGGGCTGAACGATACCATTGAAGAGGGATTTTAGTCCGCCCTGAACCGACATCAGACTTTTAGATTACACCATTTCCGGCCCAAACCGGTCACTGTAGGGTGTTCATCCGGGATTTCTGACGTTCTCAATCAATACCCTCATTTCCTGCGCCGCCGCAGCCATATCGTCCTGCCCGACAACGGCCGATACAACCGCCACTGAGTCTGCACCGGCCCGCAAGACGTTTCCTACATTCTCAGGATTAATCCCGCCAATGGCAACAAGTGGCACAAACGGAAGCGCCTTGCGGATCTCCCTGAGAAGCAGGAGGCCACGGGCCGCGCCGGCATCCTCCTTTGAGGTGGTGGGAAACACCGGGCTGAGGGCGACATAATCCGCACCCTCCCCAACCGCACAAGCTGCCTCTTCAACAGACCCGACAGAGACACCGATAAGGAATCCTCCGTGTCCAGCTGCCTCAGCAGTAGCCCGCGCTTCCATGACAGATCCGTCGCCCTGACCCAAATGCACCCCGTCTGCCCCGGATGCGATCGCCACATCCAGAGAATCATTCACCACAAAGAGAGCGCCAGAGGCAACCAACGCCTCACGAACGGCGACTGCCTCACGGAGGAGATCCGCCGGCGACAGGTGTTTGTCCCGCAGCTGAATGATACCGGCGCCGCCTGCTGCAGCAGCGGCGGCCATCTCTGCATGGGAACGGCCCCGGCCAATAACCGTATCTGTGACCACATACAGTTTCGGAATTGCTGTACGCTCCAGCGGATACCTCAGCGCGTTTATATATCTGCGTTCAACCATATCATCAGCCCATCCTCATTTTTTAAAGAAAATACTTTTCCGTTCTGATATCAGGCCTGAACCATGTTCAGATGAACCAGCATCCCCCGCTCAGGTCTCATTCATATCCACAACCTTTACGTCAGCGTGAGCTGCGAGATCCGCTTCAGTGAGATTTGCCATCTCATCAAAGAGCGCCGTCCGGAACGAATACGGGCCACGAGCCTGGGCAGCCGCCCGTTCCCCGGCATAGGCAAAAGCGGCGCAGGCGGCCGCACACGATTCTACCAGATCCGATTCTACCAGATCCGTTCCTGCCGCAGCAAAGGCACCCACTATCGATGCGGTCATGCATCCGGTGCCCGACAGGCGGCCCAGCATTGGGGTGCCGTTTTCAACCACAAGCGTCCGTTCACCGTCAGAAATGTAGTCCTCAGGCCCTGTCATCACCACAACCGTGCCATACTTCCGGGCACAGGCAGCGGCGACAAATGCAGGATCACCCGCACATCCACCGGAATCCACCCCACGGACCTCACCGCCGATACCGGCCAGCACCCCAATTTCACCGGCATTGCCTTTCAAAACGGCGATATCCAATTCTGCAAGCAGGCGTTCAGACGCCTCTGTCCGCATTGCCGTTGCACCGGCACCGACGGGGTCAAGGATAACCGGAATACCGCGGGCATTCGCGGCTCTTCCTGCAATGAGCATCGATTCCACCTGTTCAAAGGAGAGTGTCCCGATATTGAGCACAAGAGCACTGGCTATCCCTGCCATCTCACCGGCTTCCTCCGGTGCTGCCGCCATCACCGGCGCCCCACCGACACAGAGGGTGATATTGGCACAGTCATTGATGGTCACCGTATTCGTGATGTGATGCACCAGCGGGTGGCAGGAACGCACCGCTGCCAGTTTATCTGCGATCTTCTGAGAATTCATAGGCATTCACCGAACGTACCTCTTTTATTCGTGCTCAGACATAAGAAGGGTTTTCACCCCGCCGGAAATGCAGGACAAAAGATACCATGTTCAGCGAATCCTGTCTTAAACGGTTTCATACCGCCGGAAGGGACGTGATTATAATTATCGGAAACTATCGGAAACTATCTGAATAACATGGGTCTCCGCTATTTCATGTGGGTAAGTTAAACTGTAATTTACCCAATCTCAAG
>CAZFXY010000177.1:0-2726 GCA_964523185.1 uncultured Methanoculleus sp. | reverse complement strand
AAGCTCAGCAAACGCAGTATTTGCAAGAGAAATACCCATATCCTCCTCGATGATAACCGTCGCTGATCCGGTATATGCAAAAATTCCCTCATATATCTGCTCAGACTCCTGAAGCGACTGCTGCATTGCAGTTATCCTTTCCTCACGAAGATTCAGCTCTTCATCAAAGGCGGCCAGCTCTGCATAGGAGCTCTGGAGCTCTGCATAGGTGCCGCTAAGAATCTGTTCGGTGCGGCAACCAGCGACAGCGCGGCGTATATTATGCACCAAATCTGCAAACTGGGGTTTGGGCGCCCCTCCCTTCTCCACATAATAGTCAACGCCGTTATTGAGCGCCTCGATGACAATCTCCTCACGCCCCTTCCCGGTAAAAAGAAGAAAAGGGAAAGCCCCGTATCTACAGCGGATATATTTGAGAAAAGCAATTCCGTCCATGCCCGGCATCTGATAATCAGAGACGATGGCATCAAATTCACCTGCATCAAACAGCCGAATTGCATCCTCTGCACTTTCCGCGGTGGTAACATGAATGCCCTCAGCCCGTTCCAAAAAGATCTTCCCGATCTCCAGCAAGGCGGGTTCATCATCAACGTAAAGAACTGAGATGGGAGCATCAGATCCCTGCGGGAGTTCCATGACAGAGAATTTCTCTCGTTATCAACATAAGTCTATCTCTCACACCGATGCCAACGATTTTTGGTGGTTTACAGAAACACACGCCAATTTATACCGTGTCTGCGAACGCACGAGGTAGCGCTGCAATAATCAGCCATTCACAGCGATCAAAACGGCATAAACAGCTCGGAAACAATTATCCTGCGTATTACAAATTCTCTGCATCACCGTACTGACACGCCGGTATTTTTCGTGCAGGAAAGACAACAATTCACTATCATGACACTGAGTGAGGGCACCCGCGGTGTGCTCTATGTTCTTGCGGCAGCATTTTTCTTTGGATCAGCCGTACCGCTCACCAAACTCCTCCTCACCAATATCGCCCCGGTTACTCTTGCTTCATTGTTGTATATGGGGAGCGGTCTCTTTTTCAGCATATTCTGGCTTGTGCGTCACAAATTTTTCACGAAAAGCCATATACGCGAGGCACCCGTCGAACGGCGTGACCTCCCGTGGATTGCAGGGGCAGTGATCTCCGGAGCGGTCCTTGCCACGTTGGTTCTGATGATCTCACTCCAGTATACACCCGCTGCAACGGCGGCAGTCCTTCTGGGATTTGAAGCTGTTGCCACAACACTCGTTGCCGTCCTCGTCTTCCATGAGCCGGTGGGCCGCCGGATATGGGGGGCTCTCGCCTGTATCACCATCGCCTGCGTGGTCCTCGCCTGGGATCCGACAAGCCCGCTGGGGTTTTCCCTTGCTGCACTGGGCATCATCCTCACCTGTTTTCTCTGGGGCATAGACACGAACATCTCCCGCCATGTTTCGGGGAAGAATCCGATACAGGTGGTCGCCATCAAGGGCCTCTCCGGGGGTCTCATCCTAACAGCAATAGTCTTCATCCTTGATCAGCCCTATCCTGAACTGTCCTTCATTTTTGCTGGCATGGCTGTCGGCATTCTCGGTTTTGGTGGAATTATGACGATCTGTCTCCTCCGCTCTCTCCGGGTGCTCGGGGCGGCCCGGGCTGGTGCACTCTTCTCCACAAACCCGGTGTTCGGGGTCATTGTTTCGCTATTGATATTCCGCGAACTGCCGGAATCAGGGTTTATCATCGCATGTATCTTTATCGCAGCAGGAATCTGGCTGTTGGTTACAGAGAAACACGCACACCCCCACACCCATGATGCGCTGTACCACTCACACCGGCACACCCATAATGACCTCCACCATGACGACCACATCCACGGCCCGGAGGCGCCTCCGGTGGATAAGGATGGATATCATTCCCATCCGCACTGGCACAAACCGGTAAAGCATGATCACCCCCATCGGCCGGATCTGCATCACCGGCATAAGCACTGAAGGAAAAGGAAAAGGAAAAGGAAAATTTTCCGATCTTAACGGATAGTAATATTATTTATAAACTCAGAAAAAGCAGAACATCTCAAAAACGGCCCATACTTTCCTTCTCTGAGGGATGATTTTCTGCAAAACAGACAGAAAAATCAAATTTTTCTCATAACGGATTACACAGACTTCTGCTGAACCAAGCCCGACAGTAGTATCCTCACCCACTTTCGCCCCACGCCCACAATCCCCCTTTATACCCCATAACACAAATCCAACAATCAGCCCCGGGAAGACAGGCCAACCTGACCGCTACTGTGCCTCTCATCGTGCAGGCGGCTGGCACGCCACTTCCCGCGGCGAGATGTACCTATTGAGCGCGTTTGTTATCTCGACTCATGTCCAATTGATCGGCATTCAGCCCACATCCCTGTACTATTGGTTTTTATTTCGAGGCGATTGAACAAACAGATAATTCAATCTGAAAGAGAGAACAAAAGAGCAAACAAAAGGTTACAAAAAAGGAAAAAGACGGAATCCTACCCAGAACGGATCTTCTCTTCTGCCGCTTCCAGCGTATTTTTCAGTTCCACTTCACGAAGCGGTTTCACAATATAGCCTAACGGCTCCATATCCAGCGCCCGGGTCCGCATCTTCATATCAGAATAGGCGGTGATGAATATCACCGGGACTGAAAGGGTGTCCCTGAGCATCCGGGCCGCCTCAATCCCATCCACCTCTCCTCTGAGACGGATATCCAT
>CAZFXY010000176.1:0-2739 GCA_964523185.1 uncultured Methanoculleus sp. | reverse complement strand
AGTGCTGCATCTTAATTGCACCGCCAGGACAGAATCCTCCGCAGGTACCACAGCCCTTACACTTTGCTTCGGTAACTTCCATCACGGTACGGCCATTCTTCTCTATCAGAGCAAGTGCGCCGTATGGGCAGAGGTTAATACACATTCCACAACCTGCACAAAGTTCCTCAACACACTGTGCAAAGTACGGCTCAAGCTGAACTTCTCCGATGTGAATGGGAATCGATGCTGCGGATGCTGCACCCTCAGCCTGTGCAACGGTGTCAGGAATATCCTTTGGTCCCTGGCAGACGCCTGCAAGGTAGATACCTGCAGTGGTGGTCCCACACGGGTTCAGTTTCGGATGGGCCTCAAGCAGCCATCCGTCCTGTGACTTGGATACACCGAACATCTGGCGGATGTGCTCAGCTTCAGGCTTCGGCTGAACAGCTGCTGCAAGAACGACCATGTCCATCTCCATCGCAACGGGCCTTCCGAGAAGGGTGTCTTCTGTGTTGACGATAAGGTTCTTTGTGATCGGATCTTCCAGAATGTTAGCCACACGGCCGCGGATAAACTTTGCACCCTCGTTCTGAATACGGTAGTAGAATTCCTCGTACATCTTTCCAAAGGAACGAATGTCCATATAGAAGAGATAGGGCACTGCACCGGGGATCTTTTCCATAATCTGGTGGGCATGCTTCAGAGAATACATGCAACAGAAACGGGAACAATACGCTTTGTTTACCCCACCGGTGTTGTCACGGGAACCTGCACAGAGCACGAAACCAATCTTCATTGGGGTCTTTCCATCGGATGGACGAATCAGGTGACCGGTAGTCGGACCAGATGCACAGATCAGGCGTTCAAATTCAAGACCAGTAATGACATTGTCATACTGTTTGTATCCCCATTCCCTCTTTTCTTCGATAGGAATGTAATCATACCCGATTGCAAGGATACAGGTGCCGACTTTGATCTCCTCAAAGGTATCAACAGCATCCAGGTCAATTGCTCTCTTTTCAGGGCCACAGGCATCAACACAGAGACCACACTTCACACAGGAGTCAAAGTCAATGGTGTAGAGCAGAGGCATAACCTGAGCATGGCTGATGTAGATGGCCTTGCGTGGGGCCATGTTCATCTCAAACTCATTCGGTTTGATGACCGGGCAGACATCCTCACAGTCACCGCAACCATTACAGCCGCCGCCGATAATCCCGCGTGCTGCTGCTTCATCTGGGTCAAGGACACCACGTGCCTTCTTTCGAAGGGTGATCGTGAAATTCCCGATGTAACCTTCTACTTTCTCAACTTCTGTGTACGTTCTGAGTTCAATATTTGGATGGCGTCCGACATCCACCATCTTTGGGGTCAGAATACACTGTGAACAGTCGAGTGTCGGGAAGGTCTTGTCCAGCTGGGACATGCGTCCACCAATACTTGGGGCCTTCTCAACGAGGTAGGTCTTAATCCCCGCGCTTGCAAGGTCGAGTGCAGCCTGCATACCACCAACACCAGCACCAAGGACCAGTGCGGCGTGCTCTACAGGCACACTCTTTGGCTGGAGATCTTCGAGCATCCGAGCCTTTGCGACAGCAATGAGAACCTGGTCCTTTGCTTTCTCGGTTGCGCCTTCCCAGTCGTGCATGTGCACCCAGGAGTTCTGGTCGCGGATATTTGCCATCTCAAACCGGAACTTATTCAGTCCGCCTTCCTGTGTTGCGATACGGAACGTCGGCTCATGGAGACGCGGAGAACATGCCGCAACAACAACACCATTCAGATTGTGCTCTTTGATGGCGTCGATGATCTTTGATTGCCCAGGAGTTGAACACATATACTGGTATTCATCAGCGACAACGACTCCATCGAGAGTCTTGGCGTAATTTTTGACCTCTTCAATAGAGAGGGAACCTGCGATATTTGTACCGCAGTGACAGATAAATACACCAATTCGTGGTTCTTTTTTTGTTTCAGCCATTTATTCCACCTCTCACTGGATCTTCTCCAAGAACGGTTTACAGTCGACAGCGTGCAGATCAAGAGCAAGCTCCTGTGGAGTCATTCCCTGTGCAAGACCAAGCAGTTCGTTGTAATGAAGAACCGGGAGATTGTATGTCTGACCAAATTTCTCCATAATTTCAACCTGACCACGATCATACTGAAGCTGGCAGAATGGACAGAACTCAGTGAGTGCGTCTGCTCCGACTTCCCGTATGTTGATCAGTTTCTCATTGGTGATATCCAGTGAGTGGGTCAAATCATATCCACGAACACCGCCACCGGCACCACAGCACTGCATCTTATTGCGGTACTGGACGGATTCGGCTCCCAGTGCATCGATGAGTTCCTCAAACCACATGGGATTTTCTGTGTCACCGAAGTGGCGCTCTTTGTGTGGCTTGATCAAATGGCATCCATAATGTGGTGCAATCTTTGTTCCGGTAAGTGGGCGGGTCACGCTGCCACGAACCTTCTCAACACCACAGATCTTGTCATCATAATAGAGCTCAATCAGGTGCCAGACGTCAATGGAACCCTTGAATTCCATATCAACTTCTGCAAGGACTTCGTTCACACCGTCACGGAGTTCATCGTTGTGCTTGAGGATATGATTGACTTCCCAGATAGACTTGTAACACCCGTTGCAGATGAGGGTGATATCCATCTTCATCTCTTCTGCAAGCACGATGTTTCGTGCTGCAAGTGCATACCAGACCTTGAGGTCGATAGCACCAAATGCTCCGGGTGCGGGAC
>CAZFXY010000175.1:0-2746 GCA_964523185.1 uncultured Methanoculleus sp. | reverse complement strand
GAAAAATGGTTATGCCGGTAAAAATATCATTGAACCAAATAGCAACACAGTGATAAGCAGATAACAGAACACCACAAAGACCACAACCGGGGTGAATACAGCGAAAACGGCCCCCAGTTTTGATATCCCATGGAATTCATGGAGACCAAAGATCTGGATGACCATTCCCCAATAGGGGGTGATGAGTGCTCCGATGACAGTCCAGCCAATGAGCAGTGTCGGAACCGAGGAGTAACACGCCGCCCGGACGGTATCCAGATACCCGCCGGTCCCTTTGAAGAAGAGGACAAAGATATGGGTGATGGCGGCACCGATGAAGAGTGAGACGACGCCTCCCCCGAGAGACAAGAGAAATACTCCCGGGACGATAAAGGGGAAGGCGGCATTGGGGATGCCCATCTCCGGGCCGAATACCACAAGACCTGTCGCAATCAAGGCAGTAAGAAACACCGAGAAGGCAAAGAGGAGTGTGAGATAGAAGAGAAAGACGTCTTTGAAGGATTCGTTTCTGTACTCACCAAATCCCTGATCAAAGGAAAAGAGACAGACCCGGATGCGACCACTGAACGATGGTGTCATACCTGTCCTTGCATTACATGCCGCAATAGCTCTGTTGATGAAAGGGTGGTTTTCCCTGCGAAACCTTCATCATCCTGTGTTTCGTTAAGGGGACGTATTGAGTATAGAGGTGTTTTGAATGAATGTTCTCATAATTTATGCCCATCCGAATCCTGGATCGCTTAATGCAGCCATGAAGGAACAGGCAGTATCCGTCCTGGAGGATATGGGTCACACAGTGAAGGTATCAGATCTGTATGCAATGAAGTTCAAGGCGGCGCTTGATCAGGATGATTTTTCCCAGCCCTGCAACCGGGATTCGTTCTCGATTCCCCATGAACAAGTGGCCGGGGTCCAAAACGGCACACTGGCGCCCGACATCCATACGGAGATGAAAATGGTTGAGTGGGCGGATATGCTGATCTTCCAGTTTCCTCTCTGGTGGAGTTCTATGCCTGCCATCCTGAAGGGCTGGATTGACCGGGTCTTTGCACAGGGGTTTGTAGTGAACCTGGCGAAGGGGGAACTCTACCAGACAGGCCTCTTAGCTGGTAAAAAAGCGATGATATCGACAACAGCCGGTTCACCGCCGGAATTCTACTCGGAAGACGGACCGCATGGTAACATCAACCTCCATCTGATGAGCCTCTGGCACAATACGTTTGAGTTCTGCGGTATGGAGGTGGTGCCGACTTTTTATGTGTTTAATGCGGGTGTGATGGACGATCTGCAGGTCAGTGCGGAACTGGAGCGCTACGGGGAGTATCTGAGCCGGTTGTGATGGACGGGCGTGGTTCACCCGGGCTCGGTAATCCTGCATATCCACTATCCACTATCCACTATCCACTTGTTTTTTTCTCTTCGTCCCAGAAAGACCGGGGTTGCCGGGCAGGGGCATGGTTGACGGAACCGCGATAGTGAAGAGAATAGTCTTGTCACCAAAACACCGGTTTATGGGGGAGGTTCTGGCCTGATTTGTGACATAAATTGCTGTTTTATCTGATACCGGCGGGATAGAACGGATGAAATTGAACGGGTGAGATTGAACTGATGAGAGAGAACGGGTGAGAGAGAACAGATGAGATTGAGCTAATGAAATTGAACGGATGAAATTGAACGGATGAAATTGAACGGGTGAGAGAGAACGGGTGAGAGAGAACGGGTGAGAGAGAACGGGTGAGAGAGAACAGATGTCTGCTGTCTCTGCATCTGTTCCACCTATATCTCCAGGCCGATCAGCATTTCCTCGTTTGTGTCGTCCTGTGAAACCAGATAATGTGGTGTGTCCGGATTTTTTAGGAAAAGAGCTGGTCAAGAGCGGCAAACACATCATACTCAATATCTTCTGCGAGAAGACCGAACAGGAGGCGGTCATGGTAATCCCCCTTCGCACACCAGTACTTTCTCTGCCGCCCCTCGGCGACAAACCCCGCCTTCTCCAGCACCCGCACGGAGCCCCGGTTTCCTGTGGCAGTATCGGCGTTCAGACGGTAGGCGCCTGCAATACGGAAGGCAAACCAGACGAGAAAGGTGACCGCTTCAGATCCGATGCCCCTGTTCCAGAAGGGATCGTCGATCTGGTACCCGACGCCGTATGTTCGGGGAGATAAATCCTCTGCGATGAGGGTGCACTGGCCGACGAAGGACCCGGTTTCTCTGTTCCGGATAATGAAGACAAAGTGACGGGGCATTCTCTTTTCAGCGAGTGCCAGGATGTTCTCATGCACAAAGGGGAGGAAATAGGCGTGGGTGACTTCCGGGGTGTTCGGGCCAAAGAAGAGCCAGCTGCATACCGTCTCCTTTGCAAGCATCTTTGATATCGGGGCCAGGTCTTCGAACGTGATATATGAGAAGATGTGGGTGGGTGACGTCCAGGTGGTCTGCATCAGGCATGGTGTATGACGGGGTGGGGAAAAAGGGTTTGGTGAGTTTTTCTTCATGGTGAACGAGTCGTTTTTGCCTCGGGTGATGCCCCTGTACGGGCTCATTTCCATCTATGATGCCTCAAATCATATTTTTCTATATTTTTTCAGGAATGTCTCGTTCCCGGTTCATTAGCACTTATTTCCCCTTTCTTTATCTCCTTTTTCACCTTCTGCCCCCATTTCACGGCAATTAATCCGGATATCAGCGTCTGGACAATTGCATAGACAATGATGATCAGGAACGCCTCTCCGTAGCCTGCGAG
>CAZFXY010000174.1:0-2747 GCA_964523185.1 uncultured Methanoculleus sp. | reverse complement strand
AATTCTTTCATACTTTTCCTTCAAATCACACATTTAAAATAAAGATAACCCAATCCATCTTTTCAAAAATTTTTCTTCTTCTCCCTTTTCCCTTCCTCCTTCTCCTTTTTCCTTTTAAAATCTCTAAAAAATTTCTGACATTTTTAGATTCTTGGTTCCTGTGCAAGAGGCGGCAAGAAGTACAAGAGGTATATCTGCAGGAGATGTCCCGCAGAACCGATATTCTGAAGAGGCTACAATACAATCAATCGGTATGGACTCATCTCACCTTAGTGATATCGACCTTCAGACCGCAGTGATCACCGTTTCAACATCCCGGACAGCAGATGAGGATGTATCGGGAGCATTAATCAAAGAACTCAGTGAAGCAGCAGATATTCCCGTGACATTCTATCGTGTTGTACCTGACGATATTAACGCGATTCGCAGCGCTCTTCAGGAGGCACTGGCAGCAGCCAATTGTGTAATCATCAATGGCGGCACCGGAATCACCCACGACGACTGCACCATTGAGGCAGTATGTCCCCTCTTTGATAAGACACTGGATGGATTCGGCGAAATCTTTCGGATGTTTAGTATGGATGATGTTGGTACGCGGGTTCTCCTCTCACGGGCGGCAGCAGGTATCATTGGCCGGTGTGTAGTGTTCTGTATTCCAGGTTCCACAGCAGCCGTCCGGCTTGCGATGGTCAAGCTGATTCTCCCCGAGATGCGCCATGTCGTTACCCATGCAAATAAGTAATCGTAAAGCTAGTGGTAGTCAGACGAGAGTTTCTTTAGCGCTCACGAAATTTTGGTTGTCAAATCCAGGAACCGGCTTGTAGGAAAAGTATGCAGAAAAAGTCTTTTAGACAAAAATCCTTTCCCGATATTATTCATATCATTTGATCGATCAGAGTGTTAACAGACGGATGGGGCTTGAGCAGGAAATCATTCAGACTTCTGAATGGTCAAATGATGGAAATTGCTCTTCTTTCCGGAGCAATGAGAAAGAGAGAACAGGAAAAATCCGGTAGGAAACAGAGTGAGAAAGATCTGTCTGACCATCAGACGGGGAATACAGATAATATTTCCGTACGGTATGTCATGCGGTATCATCACAGCAGAAAGGGTAACCGTTCATGGCGGGGATCTAGATTTTCGATCTACTCAAAGAATTGCGTTATTTCAGGTTCGTCCGTTTGAGTGGGTCTTCTCTTCGCCGGAATCACTGTCTTTTTTTTCAAGGCAGCTTGAAAGACAAACACCAACAGACAGTACCCAAAGAAATACGGAGTTTTAGCATGGTAGATGCTAACAGGCCAAATAATTTGAAAAACGAGAACGAGTTTAAAAGAATATGATACCAGAGTGCAGGAAAAATTTGTTATGCTCCCCGCAGTTCACCTCTTAATCGGTATTACCGTTGGCATCTTTCTTTTATATATTACCAAAGACTGTCGTGCCCTCATCTACTCTGCCATAGGTAGCCTGCTCCCCGACATCATTGACAAACCGGTAGGGCATATCATTTTGGCAAGCCTTGGAAACGGCCGTATCTTTTTCCACAGCCTGACCGTCTGTGCCATTGTGGCTGTCGTGGGATTTGTCATCTTGATGAAATGGCGACATCCTGGTTTTCTCTTTATCGCAGCAGGTATGCTCTCCCACCAGCTCGCGGATGCGATGTGGGCCATTCCAAACAGCTGGTACTGGCCGTTTATGGGTTGGTTCCGGCCGAAATATTCGCCAAGTTATTTTGAGAATATATTTTCCTTAGAGTTCTCCTCACCTTCTGAATTGCTTGTCATTTCTCTGGGTATCGTTTTTATCATCTGTATGGTGCAGGCATGGCGGACCAAAAACCATGCCCTCTTCCGCCGGGTTGCAGGCGTGGTCGGACTTATTCTCATTGCAGCAGGGGTTCTTGTTCTCTCGACGCTGGTGAGTTTCTTTAATCAGTTCTCTTCGTTTTTTATGGACATTATTCCTGGATTTTTGGTTTATTCGGGATTTCAGGATACTTCCATCTGTGGCCTTGCTCTCATACTGGGAGGGGTGGCCTTCCTTCTTGTTTCACTCTCTCCTCCGGTTGGATGTAAGGTAAAAGATTTGCTGTAACGGACGTATGTTTTAGGCACGGTTTAGGGCATGGAAAAGATGTCTGTTCTGATTTTTTTTTTAGCATTTGAATATACCTTCATTTACAATAATTCAATGTTATAATTCAATTTTTACCTCCTTCTCTTTTATTTCTAAGTCCGGATTTATCGGGTGTTGATCAGGCACTCGCAGATGTGCAATGATAGATTTTCATGCGTTTTCATGCACCCTGAGAGACCTGATGATAGTTGCTAAAGAGCTGCCTGTGATCTGCCCGTGAGACGTATCTGAAATCTGGCAGATATTTGGAGATAAAGGTGATTTCATACAAATGTCAGAAATAAAAACGAAAACATCGCAACACAGGAAAAAGCCTAAGCGCAGACCGGGAAAAGAAAAAAATGGGATTAAAGGAAAAGAGGCGCAAAGACTACTGCAACGATGCTCATCAACTTCAGAAGAATGTTGATGGAAGGACCGGAGGTGTCCTTGAATGGGTCACCGACGGTGTCACCGGTGATAGCTGCCTTGTGTGCGTCTGAACCCTTACCACCGAGATGTCCCATCTCAATGTACTTTTTTGCATTGTCCCATCCACCACCGGCGTTTGCCATGGTGATTGCAAGCATGAAACCTGCGCCGAGTGAACCGACGAGGAGACCACC
>CAZFXY010000173.1:0-2761 GCA_964523185.1 uncultured Methanoculleus sp. | reverse complement strand
AGGAGCACAACCCGATGCTGGGGTGGCGTGGCATTCGCCGTGACCTGCAGCAGACTGAGCAGTTCCATCTGCAGGTTGAGGTGTTCAAACGCCTCTGGGCACGGGGCTACAGTAACATGGGTCTGATGTTCCCGCTTGTGAGCCATCCAAACGAGTTTATCCGCGCAAAACAAATGCTTGTGGACTGGGGTGTAGATGTGAATAACACCGAACTCGGCATCATGATTGAGGTTCCGTCCAGTGTGGTAATGATTGACGAGTTCATTGCAGCAGGCATCAACTTTGCTTCATTCGGCACCAATGATCTCATTCAGTACACGCTCGCCGTTGACCGCAACAACCAGAATGTGGCAGACATGTACTTCCCAAAACACCCGGCCGTCCTGAAACTCATTAAATATGCCATCGGCAGGTGCCGTGAGGGCGGCGTCGAGTGTTCCCTCTGCGGACAGGCAGGATCTGATCCCGATATGGTTGAATGGCTTATCCAAACCGGCATCACCAGTGTCTCTGCAAACATTGACGCAGTGCCGAAGATCCGCGAAAGGGCTGCACGAACCGAGCAGCGGATGATCCTCGATTTGGCGAGACGATAGATGCGCAACAAGGGTCTGACACAAGACGAACTCTTTTCTTTTCTTTTATTTTCTTTTCTTTTCTTTTATTTTCTTTTCTTTTCTTTTCTTTTATCTGCCAGAAAGAATAACCGCAGGCATCGACACGTGCTCAGTTCGATGTGCACACTGCCTCATCCGGTGCCAGTGCAAGCCATGAACCTGTATATTGAGTCAAATCTGGGTGATCCAGGCCTCTTTGAGGGGACCCCCTCTCTTGAAGCGTTCCTTATTGAACGACTCGGCTCCCTGATGCATCTCCCGGAGGCATGCGGGTATGCAACCTCAGGGGGGCACGGAATCAGATCCGTATGCGCTCCGGATGTCACGCCAGAACACAGATGTACATTCTCCCAATTTCGTTGTGCCGGAGTCGGCCCATTTTTCGTTTGAGAAAGCCTGTGAAATCCTCTCCCTTGAGATGCGGGTTGCACCATCGGATGGCCGATTCCGGATGGATGCGGATGCAGCGGCTGATCTCATAAACAAAAACACCGCTGCTCTACAAAAATACCGTTGCTCTTGTCGGGGTGGCCGGAGGGATGAGGTATCCGATCTCCATTGCCGGAAAGAAACACACAGTACAATCCTATATACCCGGACAATGTCATGGAGATTAGTCGTTAACTTGAATACCTCTCCGGAGGGAAACATAACCAATCATCGTGGTGATTATCCACAGTGGTAGCAAAAACATTCAGGTGACCCATGAGCATGACAAAATACCCCACTATTCTGTGGCTTGATGAAATCAAGAAAGAGGATATCCCTTCCGTCGGTGGAAAGGGCGCATCTCTTGGAGAAATGGCCTCAGTCGGTCTGCCGGTTCCAAACGCATTTGTGGTAACGGCACAGGCGTTCCGTTGGTATATCGAGAATGCAAAGATTGACAAAAAAATATTCTCACTTCTCTCAGGGTTGGACGTTGACAACTCAGATCTTCTGGAGAAGACGGCAGCAGATGTGAGAGCTATCGTCATGAAGACCCCGGTGCCGGACGAAATCAGGGCGGATATCACCCGCTCATATACACAGCTGGGTGATAATGTCATCGTTGCTGTCCGTTCCAGTGCAACCGCAGAGGATCTTCCCGAAGCCAGTTTTGCCGGCCAGCAGGATACCTACCTGAACATAAAGGGCGTTAATGCACTCATTGAATCTGTTCAGAAGTGCTGGGCGTCCCTGTACACTGCACGCGCGGTTTACTACCGTGCCAAACAGGGGTTTGACGATTCCCTCGTTGACATCGCTGTCGTTGTGCAGGAACTGATCTTTTCAGAGAAGGCCGGTGTGCTATTCTCGTCCCATCCGGTCACCGGTGAACCGACCTCTATCATCGAAGGTTCATGGGGTCTGGGAGAGTCGGTTGTCTCAGGATCTGTTTCGCCTGACAACTATGTCTTTGACCAGCGGTCCGGGCGGATCATTGACCGCCGTATTGCGACTAAGAAAACTGAAATTCTGGCAGATGGCGAAAACGGAACAAAGGAAGTGCCTGTCTCCCCAGAGCGGCAAAATGCCACGGTGCTTTCGGATACCGAGATTGCCGCCCTCGCAAAGTTTGGTAAGGTATCTGAACTGCATTATGGTGTACCACAGGATATGGAGTGGGGTATTGTTGGCGACACCATCTACATCCTCCAGTCACGGCCTCTCACCACAATCGTCGGCAAAATGGATGGAGCAAAGAAAATTGAAAGCAGCAGCGGAAATATCATCCTCGAAGGTCAGGGTGCATCACCCGGGATTGCAACAGGTCGTGTCGTCATTGTCAAGGGGGTAAAAGACCTCGGACGGATAAAAGACGGTGATATCATGGTCGCAAAGATGACCAATCCTGACATGGTGCCCGGTATGCGTAAGGTAAGCGCCATCATCACCGATGAAGGTGGTATGACCTGCCATGCAGCGATTGTGTCCCGTGAACTGGGCACGCCTGCTGTCGTCGGGACAAAGACCGCTACCCGTGACCTCAAAGAAGGGGACATCGTCACCGTAGACGGTGAAAAAGGTATCGTCTTTGAAGGGGCGGTCAAGACATCAGAAAAGGCTTCTCCCGCCACCACTGCCGTGGGAGCATACCCTGCACCGCCCATCATCACCGGCACCTCCGTCAAGGTCAATGTCTCCCTTGCCGAGGCTGCCGC
>CAZFXY010000172.1:0-2785 GCA_964523185.1 uncultured Methanoculleus sp. | reverse complement strand
TACCATCTCATCTTTGGCCCGCCCTATGGCAAAGACGACTGGCGGGTTTTCCACCGTGACGGGACACCGGCAGAACTCGGGGTGATTGAATGAAACGGGTGGTTGCAACCGGCACGTTTGATATTCTTCATCCGGGTCATATCTACTATCTCGAGAGATCCCGCGCACTGGGGGATGAACTGCACGTCATCGTGGCCCGCGATGAAAATGTGAAACACAAACCGGCACCAGTCGTGCCTGAAGGGCAGCGGCTCTGCATGATCCAATCCCTTGCCGTGGTGGATGACGCACGGCTGGGTGACACTGAGGATATGTTCCGACCGATTGAAGCGATCAGTCCTGCCATTATCACCCTCGGATTTAACCAGCATTTTTCAGAGGATGCTCTCCGAAATGCGTTGTGTGCCCGCGGCATTGATGCGGAAGTGGTTCGCATCGACGACTATAAGGGGCCCGGATATGCGGGTTCACGTCTGATCATGCAGCGGATCCTTGAGACCCGCTGTCCCGGTGAAGGCAAAGAAACAGATAATACGGACTAAAGAAAAGGTGGTTATATATGGCAGATACGGAAAAAAATGAAAGCTCAGTTAATCGAGAACAGATTGAATATGAAACGGTGACCTGCCGGCACTGTGACGGGCTTGGCTGTCTATACTGCAACAAGAAGGGATCTGTTGAGGTGAGAAAGCCGGCAACACTCTGTGCTGAATGCGGGGGTGAATGCTGCATCTACTGCGGGTATACCGGATGGGCTCATCCCCGCAGTAAATGTGACTGATTTTATTTTCATTCTTTCTCCATGGTAATCATTTCGTTGAGGGGTCATGACATTCCTGCGTTAGGTTCCGGATAGTGTCGCATTTCTACTTCAGCAGTATGATTTGGTAATTAAATGAATGCATCACACCAAAGGCGTACTACCCGATGTAGTGGCAGGTATGCCGTGCACGGCATACATACACCGCATTCCCCCTATTCTGTATTTTTCTTTTTCTCTGCGGTTTTGCTGTTTCCCATTCTTCGTTTGGCCCAGAGAAAGACTGCGATGACGACGACAATGACAATACCTGCCCCGACGATGCCAGAGATGATGCCTGATTCAACGAGCGAGATAATATATTCCGCCGAGAGGGCGATGGCTGTTGCCGAGATGAGAGAACCACCGGCGACACTGATGAGAATCTTCAGGTAATCCATGCCCAGGATTCGCCCGATGATGGAGGCAGCCACGCCCCCTGATCCTTCAAAGGGAATCATCACAAAGAAGGCGAGACCCACGGATGACAGATGCTCAATGATGGGAAACCGGTCAAACTGTTCACGACCGGTGACCATGAGACGTTCCATCCAGGGCCCAAACCACGGAATCCGGAGGGCCAGAGGAAAGTTCCAGATGATAAAAAGTGCACCCATCACATCAAAGAGCATGATGGAGAAAGCAGCCAGCCACCACGGCAGGCCTGATACCACCATCAGCGGGATAACGGACTCTTTTCCAGCCGGAGGGAAGAGGTAGGCAAGTCCAAGAGCCCCGAATGTCCAGAAGAGAGTTCTTGGAAGAGTGACATAGAGAACGCAAAGATACAGAGTAATTATTGCGAACGGAAAGATGACATAGAAGATGTGCCAGTTGTGGATGGTTGGGTTCCTGCGCATCTCGCCGCACCATTCCAACGCCCGTTTCATTTCTTTCCTCTGTTTGCGTTCTGTATAGCGTTCCACCAGTGATTGCGTTCGATGATGATCCAGTATCTGCGCAGCTCTGCTTCTGCGCTCTGGTATGCCGGATAATGTGCCGCGACTTCAGACCAGAATGCAGGGGAATGGTTCAGCACTTTCCGATGTGCGAGTTCATGCACCACAATATAATCCATAAGAGGGGGCGGCAGGGCATATATCCTGAGGTTCATATTGAGGTTGCCTGCTGATGAACAACTGCCCCACCGGGTCTTCTGCATCCGGATGGCACAGCGACCGAACGAGACGCCCATTTTTTTTGCACGGGCAGTTACCGACGCGGTGACCAGTGCACGGAATTCATCGGTCAGGTGCTGCCTGAGGGCAAGGGGGTCAGGGGCGGTGATCACCTGCTCTGCATGGTCGACATGAGAATAATCTCCTGTTCGGACGGTGTACCAGGTGCCGGACACCAGCATCTGGTCTGGTGCAGCAGCATGTGGCCCCGCAAGGCGGTTCATCTCCGCCTGACGTGTTGCAATCCAGTCCTTATTTGCTGCAATGAAGTCTGATGCGTCAAATCCTCTTGGTGCGGTTACCCGGACGGTCCCGTCAGCCGTCACCTGCATCCGTACACGGCGTACCGGTTTTCGGATAATGACAATTGGATATTCGCCTGATTCAGTGTTCACTCTGTACAGGATTATCGGGTATGGTAATCATAGATACCGGTTTGCAGGAATGGAATGAAATGCCATCTACATCCACGGATAACGCCAGACTACCATTCAACATCCCCACAAGGAGTTTCCGGTTTTCAGGCCGGGGGAGTTGACTTCATACCTATCGCGCAAACGATTTCTGCATTTCTCTTGCGAGTCTCTTTAAAGGAATGCATATTCATCGTCTTTGCTACACCGAAAGTCAGGTAAAAAATATCATCGGGGTGAGCAGAATTTCTGCATCCACCTACAACACTGGGCACACATTCATCTATAGCACAGGGCACACATTCACCTATAGCAATGGACACACATTCACCTATAGCAATGGGCACACATTCATCTATAGCACAGGGCACACATTCACCTATAGCAATGGACAC
>CAZFXY010000171.1:0-2858 GCA_964523185.1 uncultured Methanoculleus sp. | reverse complement strand
TCTTATGCAGGCGAAAACCGGTGGCCGGATTAGCTCACTGCAAGAGGAAATGTACCTGCTACGAAACCAGAGTGGTTTCTGGATACACGATTCTCTTTACAAGCGTGTTCTTGATTGGGAAAACCAATTGTAAGGAGAAACCGGAGCGTAACTGATTTGAGATGTAAGGGTCGTGCCACCTCAGGGCAGTGATACAGCACATACTCTTTATGAATCTCAATGGACTGGTTTCAGAAGAAGGAGGGGGATAAAGAGTTGAGTTTTCATAATCTCCCGTGTGGTGATTTCCGGCCCGCTTTGTTTCGGTGATGATGACAATATCCATGACCGCCTCAATTGTCACATGGATTGCATACAGGATTGCCATCCGGGTCGTTTCATCATCTTTGAACTGAGCAGCATCCGACGGCTTAAAATCGTTTCAATATTTGATTTTTTGAGAGGTGAACTTAATTTTTCGGGATATTTTATCAGCTGGCATCAACAACGGACCTCATCTTACCCAATATTTCCCTCGGGTTTTTCAGGTAATGCAACTGTCAAGGAATATTTGACAGTTCAGGAAATTATGAGACTAATATGTCGCAGGGAAAAATTCCCGCACAAACAATGATGAAGAGATCAATGAAACGGTGGAACAATAATTGCCGCATTCGTCTGGGAACGGATGAAACTTATTTTTTATGAACGATTATCCGTCCAAAGCAATGCTGAGTGACGATGGAAAAGGTCTCATCGGGGTCATCAAAATCCATATGAGTCACTGGCCCCTGATTTCTGTCAATCAGACCTCTCGTAAGGCCGGCAAATCGTGTCCCCTCCTCAACCAGGACAAGAGCGCCCGTTGCTTTGTTCTGTTCAGAGAGGATATGATACTCCTGTATTGCGGATTCATTGACTGGGACATCATCAGACCCCAACGCTCTGAAAAAATAGATGATATGGATGTCACTTGTGTGAATCAACTGTTCACTGATTCTAAGGTTATATGCATCACCAGTTTCTTCTGCACGTTTTGGGTATTTATGCTCCAGATCACAGGATAGTACAGTGTGAGTATACCCTTTGCGAATCAGATATTCTTTGCATCTCTGCAGATGTTGAATCCGCTGGAATGAGCCAAATATTCCGATCTGGACGGATTTTCGTGCAATCTCCAAATCAAAATTTTGAGAATCATACCAGTCGGAAAATTTCACCGGTCAATCCTCCTCTCTCTGGAGCGTTTCCGGCATATTTTCCCTTAATTCAGCAACCCGTTTATTCATCCATTCGGAGATCTCAATAAAGGTCTGCGGTGACATGCATACCTCGGTCATCATCCGTCTCTCAAGTTCTTTGGGCTTCATATGGGTCGAATACTCATCTGTCAATCCCGGGACGACTGAATCGAGAAAGAATCCTATCCTCCCCTCCAGAGGATTGAGCGTGCCAAATACTCCGGAAACAGGAATCCGTCTGAACGCAGGGTCATCTGTTATCACCACTTTGATTCTGTCATCTTCATTATTATTCTCAATTTTTGTCTTCATCGTATACACCGTATCCCATTATGCCTGAGAATAATTGCTCACATTGATGGTACCTGAATCAGAACTTATGGAAAAATCATTGCCATATTCCCGTCCACAATATTTTTCCATAGAATTTGATGATGAAATACCTGCTTTTTTGCTTCTCTTACCTGAAACCATATTATTCATCAGACATTCAATAAACAACTCTCCCACTTCAGTCGCTACATAGTATGACTTACTTCTGTCTGTTATTTCATCGAGCGATTTCGCTTTTTTGATTACCAGGCCGCCTCGTGAAAGATCCTTTAAGATGTTGGAGAGTGTCTGCGGATGTTCACCAAATTCTGTCTTAATCTCAGTGAACGTCATCTCTTCATTTTTTAACAGAGCGATGTACAGCGCCCAATGTTTGTCATCAGAGAGCGCCATGGTCATTTCCCTTAATTCATCGGGCACCATTTCAAGATATTTTTTCGTTACCACTTCTCGCATATGGCATAACCTCCTCTCACTGCCAGTCATATTCTATTGACCTAAATATACATATATGTTATTGAGAGGTCAATTATTTATGACTGAGGGCGAGTGACGTCACTTCCGGACGGGAAATACTCAAACTCCTCCCGTGCATGCACCACCCGCTCGGCCTCATTGTTGATCACGTCTCTGTTATTCACCACATGTTCGCCTGTGATACGTGCTTCACCACAGAGATCATCCGGTTGAAGGAATTTGTGATGATCATCTGAGAAAATAATCACCGCATATACCCCTGATGAATCACACTGGATTAATTACCGGAAAAGGAGGTGAAAAGTGTATGATCCCTGAAAGATGTAATTATTGTAAAGGAAATCTGGAGAAAGGGAAAACGGAATTCATTGCACACGTAGGTGATGAAGTCATTGTCGTGAGAGATATCCCTGCATATGTCTGTAATCAGTGCGGAGAGGCATATTTCACGCCGGAAATTTCCCGAAAAATCGATAAAATTATGTGGAAGATGTCCACCAGGGCAGAGTCTGTTGCCGGCCGATTGCGGCAGGCGAAATTGTGTTAGGTGTGTAATTCTGTGTGTTTATAATTTTGTAATTCTGTGATTCTGTAGCTCTTTTTTTCTCTTACAAATATGTGATTTGAAAGGGCATAGGGAGGCGGCAACAGAGGCGGTGGGTGAACGGGCGTAAGGGAGGGTGTTTTACACCCCGCTTTATCGTAAGAATATGTGCCCCCCCTCTCTTCCTCCCTCCCTCTCTCTTTCGGTTTTGTGTGGTGAGTGGTGGTATCTGACTTTCCGCAGGTCACCTTTCAACAATAATATTTTTCATACTCCGAGCCCAA
>CAZFXY010000170.1:1395-2871 GCA_964523185.1 uncultured Methanoculleus sp. | reverse complement strand
ACGTTCTCCTTGTCGGAGGGAAACCACATGAGGAGATCCCACTATGGATGAATGCTTGTGATATGTTTGTTCTTCCAAGTCTGAGTGAAAGTTTTGGTATTGTACAAATTGAAGCCATGGCCTGCGGGAAACCGGTAGTAGCTACAAAAAATGGTGGAAGTGAGGGGATTATCATATCTGATGATTATGGCTACCTGTGCGAACCCGGAGATGCAAGAAGTCTTGCAGAGGCAATATGTAAGGCGCTGGAAACTGAATGGTCACCTCAATTGATATTGGCGTACGCGGAGAGGTTCCATTGGGATAATGTTGCAAAAGCGTTATTATCTGCATATGATGAAATTATTGCTCAAAAATAAACCATGGCGAAAATACCTTCTTTGCGAAAAAAGTCGAAAATCCACGATGACTTATTCCATTTTTTCGTGTGGTGAACGCGGGCATCATACAGGTTAACGTATCAAAAAAGAATTCATCTAAGGCAACTCCAGATCTAGTTAATAAATAATAAATAAATATCCCACCAGGAATCCACCATGTGCGGCATAGCAGGCATCTACACAAACAACAATGAGGCAGACTCCACCCTCCTCGCGGCCATGTCCTCCCGTCTCATCCACCGGGGACCGGACGGGGAAGGCACCTACCTCCGGGGTTCGGTCGGCCTCGCTCACCGCCGCCTCTCCATTATTGACCTATCTGACCTCGCGGGGCAGCCCATGACCAATGAAGATGAAACGCTCTGGCTGGTCTTCAACGGAGAGATATATAACTTCCCCGAACTCAGAGAGAAACTTGTCAGCGTTGGCCATACTTTCCGCTCGCAGACAGACAGCGAGGTGGTGCTCCATGCCTATGAGGAATGGGGACCTGAATGCGTCAACCGGTTCAATGGCATGTGGGCCTTCGCCATCTATGACCAGACTGAAGACATCCTCTTTTGTTCCCGGGACCGATTTGGAATAAAACCCTTTTATTACACCGTGGCGGGGGAAACTTTCCTCTTTGCCTCCGAAATAAAGGCCCTGCTTGTTTATCCGGGCGTGGGAACCAAACCCAATGACGCACGCTTGATGGACTATCTCGCATGGGGCGTGCTGGATCACACCCCTGAAACGATGTTTGCAGGAATTTTTCAACTTCCTCCGGCCCACTCGATGGTCGTCAGAAAAGGGGTGCCTGAGGTGCCAACCCAATACTGGGACCTCACAATTTCTGACAAAAAAAGCGAAACCAACAATAAAGAGGTCAACGATAAAGAGGCCGCCGACCACCTCAGGGCCCTCCTCCTCGACGCTGTCCGCCTGCGTCTCAGAAGCGACGTCCCGGTCGGCACCTGCCTCTCAGGCGGCATCGACTCATCGACCATCACCGCTCTGATCAACGATTGTATCCGGCAGGAAGCACTCTCATCCTCACCATCATCCTCACCATCATCCTCACCATCATCCTCACCATCATCCTCACCATCATCCT
>CAZFXY010000170.1:0-1295 GCA_964523185.1 uncultured Methanoculleus sp. | reverse complement strand
CACCCTCATCCTCACCCTCACCCTCACCCTCATCCTCATCCTCACCATCAACCTCAACCTCAACCTCAACCTCAACCTCACCATCACCATCACCCGCACCCTCAGGTGTCGGGAGCAGGCAGAAGACATTCTCGGCCTGCTACAAAGACAAGCGGTTTGACGAAAGCCACTACATCGATGAGGTCGTCAAAGCGACCGGGGTCGACGCCCATCGAACCTTCCCCGACCCGGAAACATTACAGAAAGAACTGGACCACCTGGTCTATCTCCAGGATGAGCCCTTTGGATCCCTTTCCATCTATGCCCAGTATCGGGTGATGGCCCTTGCAGGCGAACATGTCACCGTCGCACTCGATGGGCAGGGGGCAGACGAACAGCTTGCCGGCTACATCGGGTACATTGTCCCCTACCTCAGGGATCTGAAATCACATCCTCTTTCACTCCTCAGGGAAGGAATAGGGGCCGGACTTCATCACCACCGCTTCTTTTTGGATGCAAAAAAACAGATTGCCGCACGAAAAGAGCGGCGGTCTCTTTTCCGCGGCACGACCCCGGCAATTGACCGTTATCGGGGAACCCTTTCCGAGGTGCTTGCACGCGAAATCCGGAGTACAAACCTCCCTGCCCTGCTCCATTACGAGGACAGAAACTCAATGGCCTTTGGAGTTGAATCACGGGTGCCCTTCCTCGACTACCGGGTCGCGGAGTACCTTGGACTCCTGCCTATGGATCAGAAGATCAGACATGGCGTGACAAAATATGTCCTGCGCCAGGCCATACGGGGACTGGTGCCGGAAAACATCCGAAACAGGATGGATAAGATGGGATTTGTGACACCTGAAGAAATCTGGATGAAAGAAGACCTATACCCTCTCATCACAGAGATCCTCTCCTCAGACCGGTTCGGAAAAAGGTCATACTGGGATGCAGACGCTGTTAAACAAAGTTATCAGGCATATGTAACGGGCCAGGCCACCTACTCGCCTGAAATCTGGCGCATCGTCTGCACCGAACTCTGGCTGCGAACCTTTTTTGATGAACCCCAATGAACCAGACAAAACAGCGCCAGGCATCGCCTACACCATGTGATTGTTCATACCCAATCCGTGATTCTACAAACAAACCATATCAGGGCAGAGAACAGGCTTTAAAAACTATCACTGCCTCATATGACAGACACTCATCACACAATCACAAAATCTCAGAATCTCAGAATCTCAGTATCACAAGATCACAAAATCGCAGAGTCGCAGAGACTCAGAATTCTCAGGGCAACTCCATTTAATGCTCACCCA
>CAZFXY010000169.1:0-2918 GCA_964523185.1 uncultured Methanoculleus sp. | reverse complement strand
ATCCGGGTTGTTTCGAATAAATTTTAATTCAAGCATGTCTTGTTGTCATATATGCTTACCATAAGAGATTATTGTTACGAGCATCAGTTTGTGATGGTATCTCTGGTATCTCAGTGATGGAGTAAGTTATGGCAGCCCAACAGAAGGGGGATGCGTCGGCAGGGACAACCTCTGGTTCATCGGGTGGATAAACAAAATGAAAATCGTTCACGAAGATACGGAACGGGTAATATGTGATTAAGCGACCAAATTTCCAGATTCAGCAGGCATCCTCCATTAAACGATCCGAGTCTATATATCGGCAACCACAACCGCCACGATTACCCGAAATAGAATGGTACGGATAAAATTCCTTCAGATACCCCGGATTCATGCCATCCCGCATCAGCACTCAACCTTGCACTTCGTCAGATCATTACTGTTTTGTCTGCGACAATCACACCCAGCGTGTCATCTATTACCTGGACTCGCCATGTCCCTTTCTTAAAGTGGCATAGGGGTGCCCAGCCGCCCCCCCAGACTTTGTTATTTCCGATGCGGGAGTAGTCATTGGTGATGTAATACCGGTCGTTTATATTGTTTGATACCGTGAAATAATAATATAGAGCGCCCGGATTGATCTTCTGCCCTTTCATGGTGATGGATTGCATGGCCTCATGGGAACCACCGTTTGGATCAATGAGCATGAATTTGATGCCTTCCGTGCCGGCATACACACCTTCCTTATAGTGCAGGTTGAGTTCGTTTCCGGCGGTAAACCGAATCTTTATGGCATCTGCATTCCACGCCCAATTCTCCTTATCTTTCGTTGAGAGTCCCGGGACAACAGTTGCTGTCATCATTGCGTACTGAGGAGTGTAGTCGCCAACTGAACTGCTTTCCTCAACATCCATTACATAGACAAGTACCACAGCGGCAAACGCAACCACGAGAAATATCATGAGAATAGAACCGATATTTTGTGACACTCCCGAGTCGTCCATTATACTTCTGTTGGCAACCAATATGATATACGTTTTGAATTAAATTGGGTTAAATGAGTAAGGTTGAAATATACCCTCAATAGCGAGAAATAGATGTGACGGATAACGTATGAAAATCCTGTTCGGGACAGATGCATATTTTTCGGCAGAAGGAAGGGAATACCTTCGGGGATTCTTGCATGCATTCGTGTCATGAACTGACCCTTTGTAATACGGCGTTGCCTTTTTTTACTGCACGAGAGGGTCAGATGATCCTGTATTACCGACAGTAAGAGGGGGAAAAACATTCGTCAGGTTTCTTCATCATCTGTTTCAGGTTCGAGATGAGCAGTCCGGCGGCAGATAGCCGTCAAAAGACCGGATTCAAACGCCGATTCAATTGATCCTTCGCAAAATCGCTCCTGCCGGATGATCACGGTAAGAAGCCGGGAGAGCTGATCCGGGGTGGCACGGGTCATTTTTTCTGGATCATCACGCAAGTCTCTTGCTTCTGGCGTGTGTGCCCATTCGGGCCAGTTGAAGTCTCTTTGGACCCACCCGAGATCATAGGCTGACTGAACAAACGCATTGGCATCACGGGAGAACATGAAATAGGGCATTGTTATAACGTTGGGTTCCCCTTCATTTGATCCACTCCAGGATCCAAAGGTGAAGTCCGGCTGTTCAAAGATTGGCAGGAATGCGGCGAGGCAGTGGAGGCGATGTTTGAGTGTCGGGGTGTTGTTTTGTTTCATAATAGGGTAGACCTCCTGGTCTTCGTGAGATATGAACTGAACAAATGGTGAGGGGATGATGGCTAAATCATTTTCGGGTGCGGAGTGGAACAAGAAAGAATAGCGAGTGATGCGAGAGAGGATACTAACCAATAATTCAGGCAGGCTACTATCCGACGGTGTACGCGGTCACCAGCAAAATGACATCACCATACGTGCCGTGGAAATAGAGAGAAGCCACACACATTACCTGCTCAGCCAGAGATGAATTTTGCGATTCTGTTGAGGTGAGGGGATTCTATTCAGGTTTTATCACTGTTCCCTTTTCTGCCGCCCCTGTTGAAAAACCCTTTTTTCATAAATGCGTAACTCTGTTCTCCGGTGAACCCTCACCTGAGGTCAGAAATCCGATTGACAAGTGATACGGGGCAATTCTTCAATGATGACTCATTCAATTAATGTCGTCCTTTCGTTCCCGGATAGATCCGCTGGATTTGGAAAAGGAAAGAAGGTCCGTACTTTATAAAGAAACAGGATTGCAAAGAAAAAGGAAATCAATGCCCACCGGATGCATTGCGAACTGATCACACCAACAATATAAACCCCTGTTTACCCATCCGGTTTCTGGGTGGGACCCCAACACATTAATATTACCGCATGACATAGACACGGAATGAGACGATGATTTTTTTGCTGATAAAACGAGAGGCAACTGAATCACCGGTTGATAAACGCGGCTGTAGGCAATGACTATCGATCGATTGCTTAGGGTGCGCAAATGCGTGTGCGGTCAAAAATCGTCAGGAATAATCAGCATATCCCTACCACGGGAAAAAAATCGAGATATCAAAGTAGTGTGACATGAAAGCTGACAAGGATAACTCTCGGGGGACATACCTCCGCAAGGTCGCTGAAGAGCAACTGGCTCTCAAAAACCCGGATTCCATCTGCAAAGCCGGGGCAACTGATGAACAAAAACTGATTCAGGAATTGCAAATCCATCAGATTGAACTGGAGATGCAGAACGAAGAACTCATCGCCGCACGGCAGACAGCAGACGAACTTCGGCAGGAATATCAGACACTCTTTACCATAGCACCAGTCGGGTACCTGGTGATAGGCCAAAACAGCTTGATTATCCGGTGTAACGAACGGGCTGCTGAAATGTTCGGTACCACCCCGGATCACATGGAAGGAAGGCGCCTTGCAGTGTTTCTGGACC
>CAZFXY010000168.1:0-2922 GCA_964523185.1 uncultured Methanoculleus sp. | reverse complement strand
CGAAACGGGTCGAATTTCTGAAACCGGTATGGTGGTGGTGGTGGTGGTGGTGGTGGTGGTGAGACGTTCATGCAGCTATCTGGTCGTTCCTTCTCCGGATCGTATTCGGAAACATGTTTGCTGAATGAACGGGAAATTCGAACTCCGGTATCCAACGGTAAAATTGTTTGAGGATTGAATGAGGCAGGTTTGCCTCATGACAGCTATTGCAATGGCACGGTTGGAAATAACGAGACATATCCGTGCAAAGATTCTCTTTGCAGCAAATGTCCATGCCATCTGCTGTTCTTCCTCTCTATTTTTCCTGCACGTATGTTTTCTGTAACACGTCATCCAGTTGAGTGTCCGTCAGTTCATAGTGGTAATAATTACTGTGGAACTCTTTGGCGAGTTCATACAGATCAACATCGCTGAATTCATCAGGATACAGTACCTTTGCGCACCACGCACCGCCTAAAATTCGATTGACGCCGGGAGGGCGGTCAAACCAGTTGAATGCCGTTATCGGTGTCATATACACACGATTGTTTTTCACCGCAGGTATCTCCTTCCAGAGCGGATTGTCGTATACCGAGCCATAGAATCCCTTATCCGGAGTAATTATGATTTCCGGTGCCCAGTTTATGACCTGTTCAATGGAGACTTCAGACATCCCATACCCGGGTTTTGCCGGGAAACGTGCCACATTATTACCCCCACAGATATCAATGAGCTGGGTATGGTGTGAACCCATAGGATCTGTTGATAGGCCGTTCGGGCCCTCAGCATAATACACCGTGACTTTTTCATCAGCAGGCATATCATTCACTCCTGCACTGATTCTGTCAAAAACACGATGGTAAAATGCCTTTAATTCTTCAGCCTTTTTCTCTTCTCCGAGCATGTCACCAATAAAGGTTATTGGTGCATCAAACGCTGTTGCATCAACGGTATCGGCCATTCCTACGACAGGAATACTGCCGAAATTATTCTGCCGTTCCGTTATCGTGCTCTTAAAATCACCCTGGGTATTATAGCCCTCAATGATCAGATCAGGATTGAGACTCATAAAACTCTCATAGCTACCGGACTGTGTGCCAAACCACCCGCCTACCACAGGAAGGTTTTGGTATTTTTCCGGGATGTAATCCGAATTGCCCATTTGATTTGGGAGAGAACCCCATGCGGCAAGCTTATCCGGCGCTATCATATAAACAAGAACCATTGACGGTGGTGAGGTGCAGAGCACGGTATTGGGGCTTTGCGGTATGTCAATCGTCCTGCCCGCCATATCGGTAATGGTCCGCGTGTCTGGACTGTTCGTTGTTTTTTCATTGGTCGTGCATCCGCAAACAACCGCTGAAAAAATAAGAAATAACAGAACTGAACAGATCAGTTTTCCTGTTTTTTTAGGTATACTCATGTCATCACGCCCATGTTATGTAATTGAATTCTTTCAGTTTGTTCATCGACTGAGATTATCGTACATTCGTTTTACAAAATGGCTATGTTCATTAAAATAAATAAATCATTGCTTTTATTCTACAATATTAATTACATATGATTAACATTTCTTATCCTCCCTTGGTAGAATAGGGAGACATCGGGGGCATCATCTGTTTTTTTCCGCTATTGTCAGGAAAGCAGGTCGGATACCTGCAGGATAAAAAAGTCATGATAATACGGAAGCCGACATGCAGGTCATGAATTGGGTTTAATGAATTCCGATCGAGAATGTATTGCATGGGTGCCATCCCGCCATCTATTGGTAAACGGTGATTCAGAGAAATTGTTGATCCGGTAGCATACAGAAATAGGTGTTTTTCAGGTTTATTTGGTTAATTCGCCGGTAAATCCATGTTCCATCGAATCATGGGTCGCTCAGGATTAGTTTGCACCAGGCCGCCACGATCTTTTTTCGTGCTTCTTTCAGGTCCGCAGACTTTGGAAACCGCTGGAGGGTGATTGTACGTGGCTGCGGGTATTTCAGGAGCCCCTCTTCACTTCCGGAGATATGGTAATGATAAAACCCGGCGAGGTATATTCCGGTATACGGGATGATTCCTTTCAGCCGGCGGGCAGAAGTGAACACAGCGGTACGGCGGTCGTAGGTACACCGGGCGCCGGCTTCAGAGAGGCGCAGTGAGAGGTCATAGTCCTCAAGAATTGAGATGTTGCGGTGACCGCCTGCCTTGGTATACCAATTTTTTGTGACGGCAAAATTAGATCCAATCAACCAGTAAAACCCGAAATAATGGAGCAGCAGGTAATACTGCCGCCATCCCTGTATAATGCAGGATCGAATGGTTCGGTTATAAAACCAGACCGGCCCCGTACAGACGTCATATTCGCCGTTTGTGAGAACTTCCCCGATGGTCTCGAGCCAGCTGGGGGGGTGGCGGGTATCCGCATCCGTGAAGACAAGGATATCTCCGTTTGCCGCATCTGCCCCATCCCCGCGTGCACCGCCGATACCGGGCCGTTTTTGTGTGATTATCCGGTCTGCGAGGGCACTGGCAAGAGCACAGGTATGATCTGAGGAACCGCCGTCGACCACAATGATCTCATAGGTGTCCCGGGGGATGGTCTGGGCCGTAACTGATTGCAGACAGGCGAGAATGCTCTCTTCTTCATTGAGTGCAGGAATGATTACCGTTATCATGTAATTCACCGAACTCGGAGTAGATGATCGTTCATCAGTACGCGGCAGCTTTTCCCGGCGGCGGGCACCAGGATATCCCGACAGCTGTAGAGAGGGTAGGCGATGAGAAAGACAAAAATCACCGCGTTGATGGTGAGAGCAATCGCAAACCACCAAGCCATCACCCCAAAGACAACAAGGGAGAACAGTGTCGTGATGCCCAGAAGGAGTACGCCGTTTCGTAGACCGATGCCGACAACGGTGGTATAGGTGGTGCCCACATCCTCATGGTAGTCCATAAT
>CAZFXY010000167.1:0-2940 GCA_964523185.1 uncultured Methanoculleus sp. | reverse complement strand
TACCCTTCTGCTTCACTTAACATCCATTCCTTCATTTATGCCATCCTCACGTATCAAAACATAATACTGATTTTCCGTGAAATATTACAACGAATGACGAATTACGCTTCGTCATGTTCTACAATTTTGTTTGATCGTCATATACATATATGTTTGTAATAGTTAATCATGTCAAATCCCCAAATAACAAACAAAACACAATGTCTTTAATCGTTGGGATAAACTGAATAGTAATTCAGAAGCGTGAACAATCATGACAAATCCTACGGAAGCTCCCGGGTTCATCCAGAAAGTGTACAAAACTGACCCGGAACATCGGAACGACGCCAGAATTAAAGACTACGCCCTGTCCTATGCGAACTTTGAGAAAGATCCCGAGGATTTCTGGAGGCGCGTTGCCTCAGATCTGCTCTGGTTCAGACCATGGGACAAAATTATTGAATGGGAATACCCACACGCAAAGTGGTTTGTGAATGCCAAATGCAACATCACCTACAATTGTCTGGAACGTCATCTAAAAAATAACCGGCGGAATAAAGTAGCGCTTTTTTGGCATGGGGAAGACAATACAGAGAAGATTTACACGTATGACCGGCTCTACAAAGCAGTCATGCAGTTTGCCAATGCACTCAAAAACCTCCATGTCGGAAAGGGGGATGCCGTATGCATTTACATGCCCACCGTCCCGGAACAGGTCATCGCAATGCTTGCCTGCGCACGTATCGGTGCGGTGCACACCGTGGTATTCGCCGGATATGGTGCATCAGCACTCAACGAACGGATAGTCGGCTCAGGCGCAAAAATGGTGATCACCGCAGATGTGTCCTTCCGGCGGGGAAGAAGCATCCCGCTTAAGCCAATTGTCGAAGAGGCACTTATTCATGCACCCAGCGTCGAACGGGTGGTTGTCCTGCGTATCCAGGAACCCCCCACTGCTCTTCTGGACGATTTTGAGGTTGACTTCTACGAGATAATGAAACAAGCAGACAAAAACTGTTTGCCTGAAGAGATGGATGCTGAAGACCCCCTGTTCATTCTGTATACATCAGGTACAACGGGTGCTCCAAAAGGGATTGTCCATACATGCGGGGGATATATGGTTGGTGCCTATTACACCACCAAATATGTCCTTAATGTCAAGGATGATGATGTCTATTGGTGCACTGCAGACCCGGGATGGATTACCGGACACACATACGGCATATATGGCCCCCTGCTCCTGGGCTCGACAATATTTATGACGGAGCATACACCCGACTACCCTGATGTCGGCATCTGGTGGCACCTGATTGAATCATATGGCATTAATATTTTTTATACCGCCCCGACTGCTATCAGGATGTTTATGCGGTATGGTGAGACATGGCCGGATAAATATGATCTCAGTTCCCTGCGCATCCTTGCATCCGTCGGAGAACCCCTTAATCCCGAGGCATTTGAGTGGTTTTACCATGTTATAGGCAAAGGGAAGTGCCCCATCATCGATACATGGTGGCAGACGGAGACCGGGAGCCACATGATCACCACTCTTGCAGGAGAAGATATGAAGCCCGGATATGTAGGAAAACCAATTCCGGGGATTACGGCGGATGTATTCGATAAAGAAGGGAAACCGGTAGGCCCCCATCAGGCAGGATATCTTGCAATCACCTCCCCCTGGCCATCCATGATGCGACAGGTGCATAATGACGAGGAACGCTACGAGACATACTGGAATGCAAAAGAATGCCAGTATTACAGCACAAATGACCTCGCAATAAAAGATGACGATGGCTACATCATGATCATCGGACGGTCAGACGATCTGATCATCGTGAGTGGGCATAATATCGGTTCGACGGAAGTAGAGAGTGCACTCATTTCACATCGTGCGGTTGCCGAAGTAGCAGCCATCGGAAAACCCGATCCGGTGAAAGGGAATCTGGTAAAGGTATTTGTCATCCTTATTGAAGGGACGGTGGTCACAGAAAAATTAATTCATGATCTCAAATATCATGTCAGGCAGACACTGGGGCCCATTGCAGTACCTTCAGAGATTGAATTTGTTGACTCATTGCCAAAGACCAGGAGTGGAAAAATTATGCGTCGGGTTTTGAAAGCAAAGGAAATGGGAATCGATCCGGGAGACACCTCAACACTGGATGAGTAATCAGGCAACCCTTTATATACTTTTTAAATCCTTTTATATACTGCATGAAGGGCAATCCAGAGGAACCGACAAAAAACAATCCGGAGAAGTCGGTAAAAAACAGTCCGGAAAAGTCGGTAAAAACCAATCCAAAGAAGTCTGTGAAAGACAATCCGGAGGAGTCTGTGAAACGCCATCCAGAGGACACGCTGAAGATCGAAAATATCGTCGCGTCTGCAAAGGTGGCAGAGTCTCTTGATCTGCAGGTTGTTTCATCCCAGATTAAAGATGCTGAATACAATAAAAAGCGATTTCCCGGCGTTGTTCTCCGGATGCAGGATCCAAAGATAGCAGCGCTTGTGTTTGGCTCCGGGAAGGTCGTGCTTACCGGTGCAAAGAGTTTAGACAGCCTCACCAGAGGTCTTGAGATACTCGGGAACCTTCTGCGGGGTCTAAACATTGAAATTGATGATAATCTCGAATATAAGGTGCAGAATATTGTTACATCCGCAGATCTTGGCACACCGATTAATCTCAACAAGATCGCCGTCGGATTCAACCTTGACCGGATTGAATATGAACCGGAACAATTTCCGGGACTGGTCTACCGGCTTGAAGAACCAAAGGTGGTAGTGCTGTTGTTTGGATCAGGCAAACTGATTATCACCGGTGGAAAGGTAACCGAAGACGCCAAAGGGGCAGTCAACAAAATAATATCTGACCTTTCCAGCCTGGGCCTGATGTAGGCCTTCATCATTTTTCATCTTTTCATCTTTTCATCTTTTCATCTTTTCATCTTTTCATCTTTTCAT
>CAZFXY010000166.1:0-2941 GCA_964523185.1 uncultured Methanoculleus sp. | reverse complement strand
CAGGTAATCCGTAAGGCGCTCAATATCGGAGGGCTCTGATGCGGATCACGGTGAGCGGTCCGCCGGGCAGCGGAACGACATCACTTGCCAAATATTTAATGAATAAGCACCATTATAGTATGATATCTGCCGGCGAGGTTTTCCGCAGCCTGGCTGCAGAACGTGATATGAGTCTGTCCGCATTCGGGCGGCTGGCAGAACAAGATGATTCCGTTGACCTGATGATTGATGCCCGCCAAAAGGAGATTGGCGAGGCACGTGATGATATTATTATTGAAGGGCGCCTGGCGGGACATATGATTGATACCGCGGATATACGCATCTGGGTGGCGGCATCGGTTGAATGCCGGTCTGTGCGCATCTCTGACCGTGAAGGGATCGACCCACAGACCGCAGTTGAACTCACCATTGAACGTGAGAGCTGTGAAGCCGGCAGATACCAGAAATATTACGATATTGATATCAATGATCTTACGGTATATGACCTCGTAATAAACTCCGAGGTATGGGATGTCGAGGACATTGGTGCCATTGTTGATGCGGCAATTGCCGGTCTCAAGGAATAGTTCTTTTCTTTTTCCCTCTCTTTTTGTTTCTGTTTTTTTCCGCTGTTTTACACAGCCTCTGTGTGATTTACCTCTATACCTACTTTAAAATCACCACATTTTCTTCCATCAGTTCTGGGAATAGTATCTGAAAGTTACCTACTCAAGTTGTGACAGAATCATAATCCCTTATCTTTCAAATCCTCCATCGCACATCCGGATTCAATAATCCCTTATCTTTCAAATCCTCCATCGCACATCCGGATTCAATAATCCCAAACACATTTTTGTCATTATTGTCACTGCTCATGTGCCCTTGTACCACACGAAAAAGCGATTTTATCAGGAAAATATCCCCCTGTGGTTAGAATAGGAACTAGGGGGCAGCATGGTCTGCCCCTGATGGTATGGGTTGAAGTCTTCTCTCTGAGGCCATAAAAACCTCGAGGAATCCTTTATTCAGGATTCCTTGGATATATTTCAGGGATTATCGCATGAAGTGCTTCTGGGGGTTGTGCCCCGACCTGAAAAACCAGTTACTCTCTTCTGCGTATGGCCGCATAACCAGCAATTCCTATTGTGAGTGCCACTATCGCCGCGAAGGGATTGGCAGGGCTCGCCTGGGTTGTAGTCTCTGTGGGTGCCGGGGATGTCGCCGTCGGAATCGTGCCTGAGATAGAGGTTAGCCAGTCAGACCTTGGTGAGTACCTGTGCCATATAACCAGCCCGTTGTCAAAGTCAGTGACCCCTGCAACCTCTGATGCAATGTCGCTGAAGGTGGCTGTCCCGATATCATATACCCTGATTGTACCGGTGTTAGGATTATCGTAATCGACTTCCGTTTTTTTCACATAGACAACAGTATTACCAGAGATATAGGGAGCACCCGGAGCATCAAATGTTTCAAGGGAGCGGGTCATTCCTGTCGACAGGTTTGTCAACATAATTTCTCCACCGGCAGTTACAAGTGCCGGGTATCCACGTGATGTATCCGGTTCCTCTGCTGATCTGCTCCAGACAACGTTGTCACCCGAAATATCACTCAGTCCCCAGGTCCGTATTGACATACTTTCCGGAATAATATCATCCTCACCGGTAGAGATGGTGTAGACATGGATCTCCCGCCCGGGTTCCCGGTCCGTTCGGTCGCACCCCCATACTATTCGGTCACCGCTGATGGCAAGACCCTGGATCATATCTGCCGTTCTGAAGATCATTTTGTTTGTGCCGGTTGAAAGCGTATGCAGGGTGAGTTCATTATCGCCACAATCTTCACGTAATACGACATGATCCCCATCAGCGGCAATATCTGTTACTCTTGATTCAATGTTGTTGTAAAATCCCGTCGAATAAATAATTCGTTTATTTCCGGCGGACATGTCATATTCATACACCGTTTTGGTCCGCGAAGTCCAGAGTTCTGCAGTGTCATATTCGGCATAATAAACTCGTCCTTCGGAGATCTCCAGTGATTCGATATCCATGGTATTGTTCGTGAGGGAGACACTCCAAAAAAGCGTCATGTCAGGATTGTACACCCTGATTGCCGGAGGACTGGAACCACTCACATATGTTGCAAGGAGATTATCGGCAATACACATATGCGTCCGGGCGATATCCGAAATTTGCACAGGGATGCGAATATCTGAAGGCTCTGCCAGACAGGGAATAACCAATATGCTACAAAAGAACAATACCATACAAACACAATTTAGTTTTCGGGATAATTTCATAATTGCTCCTCAAAAAAGGGTGATTTTCCTTCATGAATAGAAGTATGAACGGGACCACGTGCCTGCGGTATGAGTAGGATTCGTTGATTCTGCATAGGTATAGGATTGGTACAGGGTACTGTCTACCGGACTTCGAACACCGGATGTTGATACGGTGTAGTTAGGATCGTTGTCATAGTTTGTTTTAACAGAATAGGATGTCGAAAGCCAGTTTCCGTTTCCATGCAGCTGAGATTCAATTCTCAGGGAACCAACGGGATCTGCGGCATATACCGATCCGCTCCCGCTATGCCTGATATATCCTCCGGAATAACTTACCGGGTCTGCCGTGACGACGATACCTGACCTTATGGACGTAATGCTACCATCCATAATACCGGTAAGGACAGACCCGTCCGGGTCATCAACAAGCTGGTCATTTTCATCAAAGATTCTGGGGCCGGGAGTAACAACCTCCGGTGCAAGCCCTGGGTCTATCCATTGATAGGGCCTGCTCCACATTTCTTCGAGCTGCTTTGGATCAACGTTTGCTTTTATTTTTTCGTAGTTTTCCTCGGAATAGGCAATCTTCGCCAGTTCACCACGTGTAAGCTCTTCTCCCCAGTGTTCATTCAGCCATTTCATTCCCTCTTCTGTGTACATGCCTGATATTTCAAAGGCGCT
>CAZFXY010000165.1:0-2946 GCA_964523185.1 uncultured Methanoculleus sp. | reverse complement strand
CTCGGGTATGATCGCCTGTATGTCAAGTGGACCTGACACTCCTCGGGTATAACTGGTTCAATATCCGGCTGACAATAAGACAGACTACATCGCAGGCGGCGTGGCAGGCGCCTCAGAAGATGGCCCGGCGGGTTTCGGGGCAGACATGGCCGTAGACTTGACCGCTGCAATCAGTGCATCGACCTTCGTGTTGTTGAGCACGTCATTTCTGTCGAGCACAATCTTTACTCTGACCTCCACCCCCTTTGCGGCGAGGGCCTCTGCCAGATGCATGAGTGTGTCTTTCGCCTCCCCCCCGCAGGTGGCAAAGATGACAGCGGTCTTTCCTTCACACCCGGTGAGTGCCTGCACAATCCCGTTCGTCGGCGGGGCGGCCCGTAACGCCCAGACGGGTGTGCCGATGACGAGCAGGTCAGACTTCGAGACATCAATAGGCGACGGCTTCACCTTATCCGCCTCTCCTTTCATCGCTCTCAGGCCTCCCTTTGCATATGCCGTGAACTTTGAATAGGGTTTCACCGCAGTCGCTTCGATGAGTTCTCCACCGCATTCGGCCTGTATCTTCTCCGCTATTCCACGGGTCACCCCGGTAAAGGAATAGAATAAGGTTGTTATGGTCATGGTTTTGGTTTTCCCCCCATTTTATTGGTGTGGTGGTGCGTATGTGTGTGTTTGTGTGTGTGTGTGTTTGTGTTTGTGTGACGGTTGGATAATAAATGCTTGTGAGGAGCGGGGAGATGTTTCAGGGCATGACGTGCGGACGATGAATACCTGAGGTGACAAATACCTAAGGTGATATCTCATCAGGCATCTGTCTCTGTTGTTCCGGATTCTCGGGGGGTTTTTAGCAGATATTTCGGAGGATTTGTTCGCAGGTTTGCCTTTTACCGGCTCATCAGCCATACCTAATTCTGCAAGGATCTCTTCAGGAGTATAGTACATTCCCTCACGGTATTCCTTCAGCGATGTTTCGATTGTCGCAAGCGTCTCTTCACTCAGGGGTTCATCATCAACCGTTGCATCAATCAGCCTCGTTATAACGTCATCAAATGATTCACGGGGGTGCTTCTTAAGCCGCTGGAGATGATCGCGGGTCGTTGCCTGAATCCTGATTGAGATAGGCTGCATACACAATACTATCTGCGCATACATGTTAGATATTTGGAGAGTTTCAACCCGGAAAAATCTGCACGCAAAGATTCACCATACAACACAGAGCCACAAAAAAGAACGACAAAAAAGTACCAGATAAAAAGATTTTATCCGGTTCTGTTCGATAGATTCAGAAATCAGCTCAGACGAATGAAGCCCAGAGGCTCATCTGGCATGAGAGGTTCATATGCTAATTCGGCACTCTCCCCAACCGGGACCATATAGACAACCCATCCATCTGTCTGTTCATCCGGGAGGATATCCGTTGGTTCTAATACCTGATACCCTTCAAGCTCAACAGATTCCTGATCATAACTGCCCCCGGACACATAAACGTTAAAATCAAAATACGGACGTACAGCCAGGGAATAATCATCAGTATTTTTGATACGGATATGAACCATCAAATACTCATACCCGGAAACGGGTTCAGAACTGAACACATTGCTTTCAGGACTACTTTCAGCAATAATGGCATCTGCACGACTACCCCTGATGACCTCATCTACGGAAATCTGAGCATTTACCTGCCAGTTCTTAATGGTAAGGATTTCATCCAGTCCAACAGTGACAGGACCGGCTGACTCTGTGACAGTACTTGTTGGCTGAGGACAGGGAGAAGTAACAGGAACAACATCTTCCGGAGTTGCAGATGAATCGCTCGATCCAAGGCACCCTGCAAAGAGAATACAAGAGATCGCAATAACGACCACATACATTTTTGTTAGAGACACATTATCATCTTCTGTATATATGACTACCAAATAAAACGAATAAAACTACCCATCTGCATTTTAGTGCATAGTTTATTGAAATTAGAAAAATCTACGTTTAAATGTAAACGCTCACCAAAAACTGATCCAGTGCTTTGTGTCTATATTACTTCGAATGGAAACATGACCTTTGCCAATGTGAAAATTCATATTGCCAATGGTGGGATTTTTCAATTCGTGATGACCTTTTACAGACGGATTTGCCTGTTTCACAATTTCCTGTACACATGCCTTCGGTGTCCAACCTCTATCACATGAATAACCATCTCACCATCCAAAATCGACATCACTGCCCGGTACTGCCCGATGCGGAGAGAATAAAAAGGCGGATTATCCGAACCCTGAAGCTCTTTTACATATATTCGTGGATTCTCCTCATCTGCGAGTGCATGAAATTCTTTGATAAATTTCAGCATAATTTCCCTGGGTAGATGTTTCAGAGAATGCCGTGCAGATGATGAAAATGTGAGCTGATATTTCATCAGGCATCCGTCTTTGTTTTTGCAGATGTGCGGGATGTATTGGTTTTTGACGGTTTCCGAACCGTTTGAGATGTATCGGAAATGTCAGCAATATCAGCAATATCAACAATCTCGGATGTATCCGGGTCTTCCGTCACACCCAGTTCACGGAGGAGCTCTTCATGGGTATAATAGATTCCTTCCCGGTATTCCTCCAATGACCGTTCGATGGTCGCAAGCGTCTCTTCACTCAGAGGCTCTTCATCAATTGTTGTATCAAGCAGTCGTGTTATCACTGCATCGAACGATTCACGTGGATGTTTTTTCAGCCGGTGCAGGCGGTCTCTGGTGGTGGTCTGGATACGGATGGAGGTGGAGTGCATACACTATACTACATATGCATACATATTAGGTGTTTGGGTGGAGGTCAGGAGTGATGAAGAAATAAAAATGTGGAAAAATATTCCAGCATACGTGGGGAAAATTAACCCGGCGTTGACATCTCCCTTATGCATCAATTATTTTGATTAAGATTCGAATAAAAATACTATTATAGTATT
>CAZFXY010000164.1:0-2965 GCA_964523185.1 uncultured Methanoculleus sp. | reverse complement strand
ACATGTACGGTAACGAACAACGAAGCCATCTGGTGTCCCTGACGGCAGCATTTGTGGCACTGATCGCCGTTGGTGGATGGGTGTCCCTACCCATACCTCCGGTGCCGATTACCCTGCAGACGTTTTTCGTTTTGTTAGCAGCAGTTGTACTGGGCAGACGGGCCATTCTTCCGGTCTTTGTATACCTGCTCCTTGGAACGCTGAATATGCCGGTCTTTCACAATGGACTTGCGGGAATCGGCGTCCTCATGGGTCCAACGGGAGGCTATCTGATTGGATTTCTCCCCGCAGTTCTAATAGCAGGCCTTGCGTATGAACAGGAAAACAAAATGATCCGTGCATGCGGAATTGCCACAGCTACCCTCATCATTTACCTCTTTGGCATTACATGGATGTCATACTCAACGGGAATAACACTGGCACAGGCGGTGCTTCTTGGTCTGGTGCCATTCGTTGTAGGGGATATATTGAAAGGAATGGCCGCATTTATTATCGGAGAACGTATCTGATGATTCATGCACAACACCTGTATCACCGAATACTAACGATCGAGTCTCTCCGGATTGAGCAGGGGCATACTGCCATTATCGGCCCAAACGGAAGTGGAAAGACCACCTTCCTGAAGCTATGCGCAGGAATTGAACGCCCTCGTCGCGGGATGCTCACCATTTCAGGCAAAGAACCGCGGGCAGTGCACATCGGATGGGTCGGTGAAGTGCCGGACAATAACCTTGTTTTCCGAACCGTAGGCGATGAAGTGGCATCCGGCCTCCGGTTCCTGAGAACACCGGCAGATGAAATAGGGCCAATTACCGATGCAGTCCTCAATGAAATGGGAATCCGGCACCTTCACAACCGCGCCAACCACACCCTTTCCGGGGGAGAGAAAGTGCTCGTCGCATGTGCAGCAGCTCTTTCCCTCTCTCCGGAAGTACTCATCCTCGATGAAACAGACACCCATCTCGATCGGAACGCAGCAGACAGGCTCGAAACCATCATACTAAGGCAACCAGCACCCTGCATTCTCCAGTGCACACAGGATATGGATACTGCATCCCGCGCTGACCGGGTGGTATACTTCGCCGAAGGGCGTCCCCGGTATGCCGGCACACCGGAAGAGGTATTTTCCCAACTGCATGAAACAGAAATGTACCCCTCACTATGGAGAATAGCCGAATGCATCTGACAGCAGAACACCTCACCCTCACGCATGAAGAATGGGTGCTCACCGCCGACGGGGTGTTCTGTCCGGGCATTCACCTGGTAACCGGCCCTGTGGGAAGCGGGAAAACAACGCTCGCATCAGCCCTTGCCAGGATAGGTAAACCTGCATCCGGACGAGTCTTCAGCGAAGGAATCACCCGTCTTACCCTTTCCATGCAATTTCCGGAATATCATGTAACCGGGTTTCTGGTCAAAGATGAAATTCGGTCATGGAATCTTTCGGTTGATGAAATACTCCAAAAAGCAGGCCTTGCAGGAAGAAAGAATGTGAAAACACTCACTCTTTCGCGAGGTGAACTCAAACGCCTGCACCTGACCTGCCTTCTTAGCGTTCCTTGGGATGCGGTGATACTGGACGAACCATTTGCCGGGCTCGACTGCAGAGAAAAAGCATGCATCTGTGCTGCAATCGAAGAAAAGAAACATCCGATCATGATTATTTTTACCCATGAACAGGCAATTCTTCCGGCAACAGACGTTATCTGGGAAATCGAAGATGGCGCACTTGTATGCCGGGGAGGCGTCCCGAAAGCGATCCCTGCATGGAAGGGGGCACCCCGGTATCTTACCCGTGCCCTTGAAGAGGGTGCACGCCCGGAAAATATCCGGTTAAAGGACGCAGAGGAGGCACTATGCAGGATGCACGTCTGAGATTAGGAGCAACACTTCTGCTCTCGTTTGCCGCTTTCAGTTCAATATTCGGCGCAGTGATGGCACTACTCTGGTGGACATTCGTGGCCCGCGGTGAACGTAACCTCCCGGGAAGGCGCGCTGGCACCGTCATCTTCGGTGCAATTATCCTTATTGCCATATTTACGCAGGCATTCGGTGGTGATGGTATATCATATGGATTCCGCATGATAGTCATCACCCTCATTGCATTCTGGGCATTCGGGTATGGACGGGAGGGAGACCTGATGAACACGGCAGTCTGGGCGTTCGGCGATCGCATCGGGTTTGACCTCGGGCTGACTGCGGAGATGGCTATCTCCTCACTCAGACGCATCGAAAAAGATATCCACAACATCAGAAATGCTATCCGGTTGAAAGGTAGCAGAGGGGCAGTGAATGATCTGATATCACTGGGATTCACCCTCACCATTATGCAGATTTACCGGGCACGTGAACAGGGAATTATTCTTGCAACGCGGGGATATCGGGGAGGAGGGACATACACCCCATCATTCAGTCGTTCAAATAAAGATTATTTCGCCTTTTTTGGTTCATTGCTCATCATTGCGGTCATTTTCGTATCTTTCGCTGGGTTTTTATAGAGTCACGAGCAACCTTGTAAAGGTTCGACAATATCAATATCCTGCCCCTTAGAGGTGATTTATGAGTACTGTTAATCCTGTAAAAATTACTGACACGACCCTTAGGGATGCACACCAGTCTTTGATAGCAACCCGCCTAAAAACAGAGGATATGACAGAACTGGCGCATGCCATCGATTCCGTCGGGTTTTTCTCAGTGGAAGCATGGGGGGGCGCAACATTTGACACTGCTATACGATACTTAAACGATGACCCGTGGCAACGTCTGCGCACCTTAAAAGAAGGACTTCAGAACACGCCGATACAGATGCTCCTGCGCGGACAGAATCTTGTCGGATACCGGCATTACCCGGACGATGTCGTAGAAAAATTCATCGAGGCAGCTGGAAGAAACGGTGTTGACATCTTCAGGGTTTTTGATGCACTCAATGATATCCGCAATATGCAAAAATCCATGGAGGTTGTCA
>CAZFXY010000163.1:0-3005 GCA_964523185.1 uncultured Methanoculleus sp. | reverse complement strand
TCGCTTACATCCCCTTGGCTAAAGACCAAGGGGTTTTACGCTTAATTTATAAATGCGATCATACCGGGGGTTTTTGAAAATGCCACAAGTATGTCGATATCGCTTTTCACATCAGCCTCATCCCGTGCATATGAACCAAAGAGGGCGATTTCTGACACATGGAAATGCTCAATTAAGTAAGGCATCTCTTTTCTCAATAGTGACAGGATCTCATTCTTTTTCAGAATGCCCTTCTCCTGCTGATTTATGCCCATATCAGTAACCCTCGGTTCCACTCTATTTATAGTTTAGAGAGAGTATCACATTATAGTATTTTTGACCACAAAAACCCATTCCCAACCTACAAAAACGGATACCTCACCTCTTTCCATGCCTTCTCAAGCATTGTATCATAATAACCATAATCCGGGCTCTCTGCCCTCCACCCGGGCACAATCGTCTTTCTGCGGGCATCCTGCACCAGGTATTCCACATCCATCCCCGGTTCCAAAGGTATGCCTTCAGCACGGTACATCCGGACAACTGCAGCAGAGATGGAGTTATTCTGGTATTCTGCCCTCCCCAGACGGCGGCGTATCACAAACGATGAGGGGGGAGCCTCCGTCATGCCATCCCGGGAGGACTGGTAGACCGCTGCCACCTTCTCTGCATACCTCGCCAGTTCATCCGGTGAAGTGGCCTCTCCCATCAGGGAAAAGCAGGCCTCCTGCATTGCACGGACATACGGAGGGGTATCCCGCCGCTGTGCCATCACCCCTCGGAGTTTCAGCGTGCCGTCATTGAGACGCCCATAATAGTTGGTGTATGACCCTGTCCCATCGTTTTGCGGAAGAAAAACCAGCCAGTCATAATCTTCCCGTTCGGTAGGAATCCCGGTCACCTCCTCGATGCGTTTTTTTAGTGCCACGCAATCCCCGCCCTGCACCCAGAGACAGTCAACGATGCCGTGCAACACCGTGTACCCCATCTCTTCTGCCATCTGTTTCACTGACCTGAGGATATCTGCAGATATCGCGGTAATCCGCTCATGCATCTCAATACGTCCGAACCGGGCATTCTTGTATCCGGTGTAACCGAAACAGGTAACAAGCATCCACTTGAGGACCGCGTCCATGCCGGCATACCGGGGGTCCTCACGCTTTTTTGCCTTCATGGCAATCCTGAAATCCAGCAGCGGGGCGATCACCGAGGGCAAAAATCCCGGTCGGCCGGAGTCAGCCAGTGTCTCGGGAGAGATGTTGTAGTTTACGATGATGGACGGGTAGAATGAGGTGAAATCAATCTGGGTGGCCCTGCCATACAAACCGGGCACCGGCTGAAGAATCAGCCCGCCACGATCATCCAGCCGCACATCCCGACAGTTCCGGGTAGCCTCTGCATCACTCTTCCGAAACGGCACCACAATGCCCCGTCTGAGGGCCTCCGCACATTCGTAGGAGGAGATGATGGTACCCGGCGTAAACCGGCTGGTCAGGTTGGGCGGGATGCCCGTGAGACGGGATGCCAGAAATACCCCGGCAAGCCCGCCGGTGCGGTACATAAAACTCGCATCCGTATCGATGAGCACCCGCCCCTCCGGGATAAGAGCCGGGGAACGGTGGCGCATCTGGCCGTAACTGGTATAGGACGCCTCCCGCAGCCTCCGGTAGCGGCCGGTCCTGCTCAAAGCACAGGGAATGCCGGCTTTTTCTGCAATCGTGAGTATCCGTTCTGCCCATTGGTCAATCCCGGAAAAGAGCAGCAGGTCGGGATCTTCATCCGTGATGACCGTAAAGAGATCATCCACGACCGTTGTTTCCCGGCCGCAAAGCAGATGGGTGCGGCGGCCGGCTACCTGCACATCGGTAAAAGCAGATCCTGTCCCCGGACGCCCGGCAGGCTGTACCGTAAGGGTAGAAAGGGGATGCGTGGTATCTGCGGTAAACGGGTTCGTTGTTCCAGTACTGCACGGCATACACCCTTTGGCTACGCAGTAATGCTGCTCTTTTCGCAGATCGACATTATACAGAGCGGCACGAAACTGCGTCTGGCACTCAATGGCTTCTGCCACATCCCGTGGAGCATAGATCTGGTATCCCTCCTCTTTTCCGTAGATGGTTTGGAATGTGCACGGAGATGCACCGTACTCCGTGGTGAGGGCATCTACCATCTCCCAGTGGGCAGTCTCATCAGGAAGTGAGCAGTAAAACGGCGGCCGGAACTCACGGGTAAAAGACTCAATGCACCCGTCAGTTGTTGTCCAGAGCGTGATTCTCCCGGGAGAAGGCACGATGTCAAAGATCCATGGTAGTGCAGATGTCACTGCCAGTCGCCATCCCAGAGATGCCGCTGTGCACTGCGTTTCCCCGTATCTGTTTTGCTCTTCGTTGCACTGCGTCTGTGCACCCCTGCAAAACGCGTCTCTGCCTCCGGCACATGCATAACTGCATCTGCCTCAGGCGCCATCAAAGCGATATATGCGTCCCACCGCGGGGCAATCATCAGCACGGCCGCGTCCTCTGCCTTCTCTCTGCAAAGCCGGCCAACCGCTTCGGCCAAATCCGGTGCGTCGGCATACACCGAGTGGTCATGCTCAACGATGATGCATGATTCATAGGCCTCTGAGAGAATGGTGAGATACTGGTAGGCGGTCAACGCCCTCCGGACACTAAACCGGCCGTGGTGCCGGTCAACTGCCGTCAGAACCGGCGGATAGTTCCCGCTGACATACAGGACTTTGCGCCGCTCCTCAGAGAGAATCTGTTTGATAACCGGCATTAGATTGGCGTATGGTGCAATGGCGATGCGAAACGAGCCTTCCGGCAATGAACACACCTGTGCAAGACCTGGATGCATGGTGTTACCAGGTGGGTGCCTGCAGCATATGAGTCCCCGCCGGGGGCGGTGTGAAAGTGAAGGGGTGGGGTGAGGTGTTACGTATATTGGATTTTTTATTTACGGTTTGTTTAATCCTAAACTATTCCAAACATAGGGATTAATTTCCGCTATGCTGCGTCATTTTTGAA
>CAZFXY010000162.1:394-3015 GCA_964523185.1 uncultured Methanoculleus sp. | reverse complement strand
TCCGGCAGCGTGAAGCAGCGCCTTTACCTCACCGGAGGTAAAGAACCTGCCCTGCGAAAGGAACCGATGCGTTGTTTCTCCACGCAGATACGCCTGAATTTGGGGGGCATCGCGTTCAAGAAAACCCACCACGATGATACCGCCGGGGATAAGCACCCGGTATGCCTCTGCCATGGCAAGGCCCGGAACGTCAAAGAAACAAATGGACGTCACCATCAGAACAGACGAACAGACACCACGTTTTAAAGGTAGCGACTCCCCTACCCCCCGGATGACCTCGATTCCACGACTTCGGGCCATCCGACCAAGGGCAACGGACGGCTCGATGCCGATTGGAATTCCTAACGGTGCTGCAAATCGGCCGGAACCGACGCCTACCTCAATTGCCCTGCTGTCAGGGGTGGGAAGAACGTTTCGGATTCGTTCACACTCGGTTTGGTAGACCTTTGAATGGACGACATACCAGTCATCATACGCCTCTGCTTCTTGTTCAAAAATGTCCTGCGGCATGGGCATTACCGAAAAGAGGGAGGATAACAGGGATCATGCCAGCACCTGTGCGGGGAATGGCGAATACCCATCCCTTCACGTCCCATGCAGGGATTCATTCACCTGCCTCTCCATACCCGCTTCACGTTGTTTCAGGGTGGTGATATCGGGTTTCCCGTCCCCGTAGAAATGGAAGAGGGCATACAAGAATTTCACCGTGATGTCCATCACCTCCCGTTTGAACCTCACTTCAAGCGTCGTGTCCCCAACCAGGCCCTTTATGGAGAAACAATCCTTTTTTTCAAATTTGTAGAACCCCTCGCCGACGTTGGTGAGGCATTCCACGTCTCCGAAGTGTTTGAGGAAGAGAAAGAAATCCTCAGTCACCGGGTCGCTGAGGAGAAATACCTTCATCCGGGAGCCGTCCGCACAGGATTTATGCCTGACGGAGCGAAGAATTCGCATGCTGTGCCACCTCTCGTATCGCGTTTGCCGCCACCCTGCACTCCTCATCCGTGGTGAACCAGGAAAGGCTGATGCGCACACACCCCTTTCCGTTGGTGAGCGCCTCATGCACCAGGGGGGCACAGTGCAGCCCGGTTCTGGAAATAACCCCATAGGCACGGGCTAAAATGAACCCGACATCATCGTTCTCCATGCCTGTGATGTTGAACGCAACGATTGGCAGATCCGGAGTCTCGTTATAGATGACGACATTGGGTTCTTTTTTGAGTTCAGATATGATATATGCCGTCTGCCGCTCCCCTTTTTCGGCAATTGCGTCGGTGCCTGCTGAACAAACAAACCCAATCCCTGCTACAAGTGCCGCGAGTCCCGGGTAGTTGTGCGTCCCGATTTCAAATTTCTCCGGCATCTCATCAGGCTGGAAGAGAGAGAAGGAGTCGGTTCCCGTCCCGCCATACCGCAGAACAGACACCCGGTCGGGGTCGCGGATGTAAAACCCCCCGGTGCCCGGCACACCAAATAGCGCCTTGTGGCCGGTAAAGACATAGGCGTCCACCGGGAGATGTTCCAGGTCAACAGGCATATGCCCCGCAGTCTGTGCCCCGTCAACGATGAAATAGATACCACGCTCATGGAGTATCTCACCGATGGCACGAATATCCTGCACTGACCCGAGCACATTGCTCCCGTGGCTCATGACCACAAGCCGGGTCTCCGGGCGGATAGCTGCCCGAACACTATCCGGAGACACCAAGGCGTTCTCAAACGGAACAACGGTGAGCGTAATACGCCCTGCCCGTTCCCATTCATGGAGTGGACGGAGCACCGAGTTGTGATCCAGCGCGGTGGTGATCACGTGACAGGGCCCTTCTACGTTAGCGATAAATCCGGGAATGAGGATATTGAGGGAGTCTGTCGCATTGTGGGTAAAGACCCAGTGCTCCTCCGGGCCGGCATGAAAGAGTTGGACCAGCGCCTCACGTGCCTCGGTGATATAATCTTCTCCTTCACTCCCCGCCGTCCGCCCGGATCCAAACACCGGGCGCGCAAGGGACCGGGTTATTGCAGCACACACCTCCGGGGGTTTTGGCCAGCTCGTCGCGGCATTATTTAGGTATATCATATCTGAAGCACTGTTGTTCGGCATCGGATGTTGTTTCCTCCTGTCTTGTAGTCTTTCGGGATCAACAATAAATATGCCTCTTTTCGGGGGATGCCGGCATCAGTATTTATCACCGGTCCCGTCCATTACCTCTTTCATGGACATAGCGACCGCGACAGCCATCAGGGATGCCGCAACTGCACTGGGAATCACCGGGGAGGCCAGTATGGATGAGATTCGCCGCCGGTATCATGAAAGGATTAAACAATGCCACCCGGATGTCGCAGGGAGCGAGGCACCGGCATCCCATCAACAGACAATTCACCTCAACGAATCCTACCACATTCTGATGGAATATTGCATGCATTACCAGTTTTCATTCCGGGTAGATGACCTGATCAAGACCGCAGAAAAGACGCATTCAGACATCTGGAATGAACGGTTTGGCGATGACCCGATATGGGGGTAACCGGACGACAAAAACACGGGAAAAATCTTTGGTTCTTTCGTTCTTTGGTTCTTTCGTTCTTTGGTTCTTTCGTTCTTTGGTTCTTTCGTTCTTTGG
>CAZFXY010000162.1:0-294 GCA_964523185.1 uncultured Methanoculleus sp. | reverse complement strand
TTCTTTGGTTCTTTGGTTCTTTCGTTCTTTGGTTCTTTCGTTCGTTTGATGAGGAAAGAGCATCAACATTCCAAAAGGATAGCATAATCATGAAACGATTCAGCGCAACACTCACCGGACATATTGACGTGGACACTGACCAGCAGTGTGATGCAGAAATTCTGATCGAAAACATCCTCAGGGATGTCAGGGCAACTCTCGCCGACCGTGGCAGTATTAAAGATTCCTCTCTTGCTGTCCTGAAAATAGAAGAAGTGACAGAGACAGAACAGTAGTCCCTCCTAAATGCCGATG
>CAZFXY010000161.1:0-3020 GCA_964523185.1 uncultured Methanoculleus sp. | reverse complement strand
CCTTCAGGTTTGGTGTCTGCGGCACATATGCACCACCGGCAAACTTAAAGCCACATTTGCGGCATTCCCAGATACCGGTACCCTTGCGGGCAACAGCCTGCGTTTCACAGCGCGGACATACATGTTTCGCGTGTGAAATCGTCTCAACTTCGTTTACACGCTTTCGGATAAATCTTCCATAGCGAGGTCCAAATCTGCCTGCACTTCCGGTAACACGTCCTTTTGCTCTTGGGTTTCTCTTTTTAGCCATGTACTATTGCCCCTGATATGTCTATATATATTTACTCTCAACCTTTATTAATCCTGTTCAAGAATCTTTACCTCTCCATCGCCTTTTGTCAGGCGATTGATCAGGGAGTAGAAATCATCCTGGATACCTGCAGGGATGCGCACAACACAGATCCATGAACCGTCATTCTGCCATTGCTCCCGCTCAACCGTTGTTGCGGTGTGAATTTCCCCGTACGCCTTAGGCGCAAAATCAGCAGGAATTCTCACTGCAAATTTCATTTCAGCGAATTTAATCGGAATTAAAGGACGCAATGCCTTTACGACATCCTTCACCTGCTCATCAACATGTTTAAAGGGATCCACATTGACTTTCGCCTCTTCCATTGCCATCTCAATGCGCATACGCGGATGGGGAAGTTTTGTCTGTGGGTTAATGGCATTCCGGGAGATGAACGTCACAATCTGATTCCGCTTCTCCTCAGTCATCTGCTTCCGCTGTTCAGCAGTGAGGTGTATCTCTCCCTTCCGAATAATACGCTCAGCTATGGTCTCAAAGTCAACCGTACCGAATACCTTTTTTAGCGTTTCATCAGGTGATTTTTCAGCCTTCGAGGAATTTTCAAAGATAAAGAGTGCTGCCACAGCATCCTCTATCAATGTCTCTCCCCCTTGCCGGATATCTGCTGCCATCTCAGGATCAACGAGGATCTCAAACCGCTCCCCATAGCTTTCCAGCCGCGCAACAACTGCCTGTTCAAGCGGAATCATATCTCAAGGTTCACCCCCTACTCTTCTGAAGCCTGCACCGGCTCAAACGAGGTAGTATACTCACTGACCTCGGATTTGGTCATCTTTCTGAACATCCCGGTCTCGAGAGAGATCACGCCAATCTCAACATTGTCCACTTCAAATTTGCCTTCCGTTGCAGCATGCAACGCCCCAATGCCAAGCTGAATGGCTTCAGCAAATCCCATTTCATCGCTGTACTGTTCATCAAAGACCTTCATCACAGCTGGACGGCCGGTGCCGATTCCCGTTGCCTTGTATTCCAGTAAGGTGCCAGATGGATCGGTCTCAAAAAGGCGCGGGATACCATCGCTCACACCTGCAATCAGCAGAGCAGTCCCATACGGACGGGCACCGCCAAACTGCGTATACGTCTGCATATGATCGCAGAGTTTCTTTGAAAGCGTTTCAATATCGACGGGCTCATTATATGAGACGCGATTTATCTGACATTCCACCCGCGCCCGATCTACCAATGCCCGTGCATCTCCGACAAGACCCGACGAAGCGACCGCAACATGGTTATCAATCTTAAATATCTTCTCAATGGATGTCTGTTCAAGAAGACGGGAACTGACCCGTTTATCCACGATGAGAACAACACCATCCCTGCATTTGATACCGACGGCGGTTGTCCCCCTCTTTACTGCTTCACGGGCATACTCCACCTGGTACAGTCTGCCATCAGGGCTAAACACCGTAATTGCCCTATCATATCCCATTTGTGCCTGCATTGGCTGCATCAGAAATCCTCCAAATCATCTGTATTTAAGTACAGTGCTGTTGTTTGTTTAATACCCTGTTGAACTAAATCAACCTTTTGACCTGAAATCCTAAGGATCCGGTAGGTATTTTCGCCGATTTTATAACTTCCTTCATCAGAAGGCAAAGAACAGGGCCGGATCTTTTTCTTGAGGCCGTGGATGGTGCCAGAGGTGGCAAACGGATGAAGAGCCACCCGGGCACCCCCTGCCTCAGTCACGGTTGCAAGAACCGTCTCCACATCCCTTTCTGTCCCCCGAATACACCGGACGATAGCAACCCCCCCCTCACAGGACACCACACTGGTGCGCATGAATGCGGCCGTGCTGTCCCCCAACAGGGATGCCTCGCACCCCAGAATCGCATAATGCATATCCCGTGCTGAGGCAGGACACCACTGCGGCACTACCTCAGCAGCAATATAGCGCCAGTTTGGCCGTTGTGTCGGCGGGAGCGGTTTCATTCCTGAACCTCCACAGAACGGTACGGCGACATCAGCGCTCCAGGGACGGCGAGAGCGTCATGTACCTGGCCCTCATCAAGCCCCGCTACCGCGCCCAGAAGGATAAACGCACGCACAGATCGCAGCCCGGTAAGGGAACGCGCACCAGATGAGAGTGTCAGCCTAAATTCGTATTTCCGGGACAGACGGCTGATTTCCCGATAGCGTTCCAGTGACCGCTGTCTTCGCGGACCGGATTCTGAGATGATACCTGAGAGATCAATATCCACAGCAATGCCCCGGTCTGCAGCCATCCGGGCACTGACATGATCAAACGCCCTCCTGTCTGCATGCTGGATGCCACGGAGGATATCAAAGGAGACATTCCCCAGAATTGCCCGGTTAAAAACGGCGTCACCGGCATGCACCATCACCACATCAGTCCTCTGTCTATTCCTGAGCGCATCCCTGCAGGACTTCACGGAATTCGCAGTAATCTCCGTCCCCGACAGAAAGCTGACATTTCCGACCGTACAGCCTGCAGGAATACCAACAGCAATCGCTGCGGTAAAACCCCTCTCGGTAAGTTCATCGGCAACTCTTCGGAGAGAGACATCTCCGACCGGATACGGATAAATACATGCATCGGCAACTTTCATCAAAAACGCTCCTGCGGCAGCAGTGAATAGTTCATATTATCATCCGGAAACTGCCGCATAGTATCCCGGCATCTGCTGAAAAAGAAAAAGGGTTATTTCCCTTTGTTTCCGTTTGAACGGATACTTGGACGGGTGTGTTC
>CAZFXY010000160.1:0-3028 GCA_964523185.1 uncultured Methanoculleus sp. | reverse complement strand
ACATGCACACCGTTTGTTGAACTGCTCACCTATGCCATTCGTGACCTGCCATTTGAGTATGTCTTTGTGCCCAGGATAGATGAGTCATCAGCTAAAGTTATCAAATCGGTCTCCCGCGTGGGTATGCAGGTCACATCCCATGCCCCCGAGACCTTGGATCCAAAGGTCATTATTATCATGGGGGGCCTTGCGATGCCAAATGAACCGGTATCAGCCGAGATGGTTCATGAGACCATTGCAGGATATGATGCAAAGATAGTAGGCATCTGTTTCATGGATATGTTCAGACGTGCAGGATGGCTGGATAAGATATCCTTTGAAATGGTCATCAACGCCCAGATTGATCCGGTTGAAGTCTGGAAGTAAATAATTGTGCTGCTACCTCCTCAGAGTGTACCGGAGAATACCTTTTCTTTTTTTCATCGTGAAATATCGCAGGAGCGGTGATGTGCTTAGATGCAGATACCGTGCCGTTATACGCCTGTCTTACCATAAAAAAGATTCACGACGTGAAGGATAGACCCATTCCATGGTATGGAGACCTCCATCGTCTTTGACAGAAAGCACAATCCTTGCCACCTCATCTGCCATGACACCCTCATCGAACTCAACCTTATATCCACCACCATATCAGATATTGAGAGAACCAGATTCTCTGATAGAGTCCAGGAAGAAACAGTATCGGTGGCAGGGACGGGAGTACCATTTGATAGAGGAGTTGGCAGGGGTGCCGGAACAGGCTGTCCTCTGTCTCCAGGTTCTCATCCCGGCAGTCCATACACCAGAATGGCAAGCCCCAGTACCACGAAAATTATGATAGCTATCCAAATTAACCGCGGGCGTTTCCCAGATGGTGCCGATAATTCTGTGGAGGGATAGGCATCAGAGGGATGAGGTTTCTGTTCTGCATCATCAGATGCTTTTGTCACTGACATATCGCCTGAATGAACCGTGAAATGGGGTTCATCATCGGTGGATGCGGGGGAAAGGTCATGTATTTTTTTCTCTGTTCTGGATTTTTGGTCGTCAGGAATTGCAACAACAGCTTTATCACCCTTCCTGCCCGTTTCTCTCTCATCCTTCTCAGTCCGGAACCCATCACCAAGTATAACTCTGCCTGCAGCATCTCGTGCAGACGTGATCGGCACATCACCCGCCAATGCTGTTTGCCGTCCATCCTCAGTCGTCAGTTCATATTCATCCGGCAGCTCATCTTCTTCTGCCTCAATGATTATAGACTGCTGCGTATTCTCATCATTTTCCGATAGGGAAATGTTGTGTGGTGCGTTCATTTCATTTTCGTCTTCAGCAATAATGAACGGATCATTCCCGCCCCCGCCATGGTTTCGTCTCACTGAGATCTCAGTACCGCATTCCGGGCAGACTTCAAGGCCACCCTGAACATTAGTACCGCAGTTTGGACAGAACATTTTTTCCCAAATCTAATATATCCTTAAAACGATAATATCTTTTGTCCCTGCTGCCGCCATGTTTTCCCTGCTACAAAAGATAAAGACAAAAACAGTTCGGTGCCTATACCTATTGAACAACCGGGAGTCTTTGCAGGACTGCCGAATCACAGCATGCAATGTTTTTCATAATATTTTATAACATTTCGTCAGTATTGGCATTTTTAGACCGAAAAATTCAACGGAGCACATGTGGGTGCATCTCCCAAACTACCTGGCATCATCCCGCCCCTCAATCCACCAATTTGACTTATTGCAAGGTACCGTCAGAAAAACATGCACGGGCTTTTCTACACCTTCAAAATTACCAAAGGAATGTAATTCATTGTTTCTCTATCCGGACCGTATGCACATTCACCTTCCTACCGGTTTCCAAATGCCAGGCTGAGTGTATTACTTTTCAGAGCAGGGCATCGAATATGCAAAAAAAAGATTGGTTTTAGATGTATGGGTTGCGCAGACCTTTGCCAACGCCAAAGGATGCACGCTCTTCAAGAGTCTTCTGGTTCTTTGTGATCTTATCGGTTGCGAGTTTGGTCACAAGGTCCAGGCCTGGCTTGACATCTGCAATTGGTTTGGTCTCAAAGCATCCTGCTTCGATGGCCTTGCCCCAGATGCTCTCACCAGCTTTTGTGCGGGTGAAGACAGTCGACCAGCCGTCGGGGCTTCCGACAGAGCCGGTTGAAACGTCTGCGAGGTTTGCAACATAGTCAAGACAGACATGGCAGCCGGGCTGCTCAAACTTGTGGGTCATCTTGAGTGGGATCTGCGAGACTGCACCGCGTTCGGTGTAGACTGAGAATTTACCCTTGCCAACGTCCATCTTAACAGCGCTTTCCATCTTCACGTTACAGAGGTCTTCGACCATGGTCTCAAGACCCTGATAGAGGAAGTTCTCCATACAGAAGATACCAATGGCAAGCGCAATCTTGTCGCCAACAGACCGCATACCCATTGGGTAGAGCTGGGCCTTCCGGGCAGCCTGGATCTGGCATGGGGTGCCGACGATACCCACCTTGTCAAGACCGTAAGAACGGGTTGCCTCTTTGATCATTGCCATGTTCGGGCAAATGGTATAGCGGGTACCGCGTGCTTCCATCAGTTCTGCAACCGTAGTTGCAACAATGGGCTCTGGCATGAATGGTTCATCGCCTTGTCCTGCAACAACAGCACCGTCAATGATACCTTCTTCCAGTGCAAATGCAAAGAGCTGGGTGACAATTCCCCCATCCTGGGATGCAGAGAGAATGGCCGGGTCAGCTGAACGTGCTGAAACGCAGTTCTTGTAGTTTCCTAGCACCATTTTACTCATCTCCTTTAAGCATAGCAGCATCAATTGCTTCGCCGATCGCCTCAAACTGATTCATCACATCAAAGTTGAAGAAGCTGCGTGGGCACTGTGCATAGCATGCACCACATTTGATACAGAGATCGGTGTTAATATTCGGCTTGCTATATGCCATTGTGATAGCACGAACCGGACAGCTGGCGACACAGGTGCCGCATCCAATGCAGAGACCCTGGTTGATGACATCATACATCAGGTCGCATCCACATGC
>CAZFXY010000159.1:0-3055 GCA_964523185.1 uncultured Methanoculleus sp. | reverse complement strand
ATTATGGTTTATTATGGTTTATTATGGTTTATTATGGTTTATTATGGTTTATTATTGTTTATTATTGGGCGTTAGCCCGTTCGACCAGGTGTGTTGCGACTTCCTGTGCCTTCTCAAGAATTTCATATTCACCGGGGATGCATTTGTCTGTCATCAGAATCCTGCCGTCGCAGATGACCGTGTCAACGGCTCCTCCGGTGCAGGAATATACGATATTTGAAACGCAGTTGTGCATCGGAACCATTGACGGGTTTTTCATGTCAATGAATACGATGTCTGCCGGACGCCCTTCCTGAATTGCTCCGGTGGGGATACCCAGCGCCCGTGCACCGTTTGTGGTGGCCATTTCGAGGGCTTCACCTGCCGGAAGCAGGGTATCGCTGTTCCAGAAGAACTTCTGCAGCAAAGCGGCAAACTTCATCTCTTCTAACATGTCCAGATTATTATTTGACGAGCATCCGTCGGTTCCCAGCGTGATATTTACTGCGGCCTCTTTGAGTGCCTGATACGGGAGTGCCCGGTTCACTGCGAGTTTCATGTTTGAAGATGGGTTGTGCGAGACACTCACCCCGCGGCTCCCGAGCAGTCTGCACTCCTCGTCATCAAGCCAGCAGCAGTGTGCGGCAAGGGTGCGATTTGAGAGGCATCCGCACGAATCAAGGAAGGCAGCGGGCCGCATCTGATGTTTTTCCATGCACCCGGTTACCTCTTCCTCTGTCTCACTGAGGTGAATGTGCAGCAGGATATCCTCTGCCTGCGAAAATTCAGCACACCATTCCAGCCCTGCGCGTGATACCGTATAGGGTGCATGCGGTCCGACGGCAGCCTTCAGCCGGGGATTATTTTGTGCTTTGATGTGGCGGACAAGGTCTTTGGTGGCGGTGATCTCCGTTTCCCGTTTTTCCGGGTCTTCAAAATCGATAAACCCATGACAGAATGTTGCGCGAATTCCCGCTTCATCTACGGCCCGGGCGGCATCGTCCATGAAAAAGTACATGTCGCTGAATGCCGTGGTGCCGGAACGGATCATCTCAAGGCAGGCAAGTTTTGTGCCCCAGTAGACGTCCTCCCCGGTGAGATGGGCTTCAAGAGGCCAGATCTTTTCTGAAAGCCACACCTTGAGGTGCATGTCATCTGCATAACCCCGCAACAGGGTCATGGCAGCATGGGTGTGGGTGTTCACGAGTCCGGGGATGGCGACCAACCCTGAGGCATCGATGATGCATTCTGCCTGCCCGCGGTATTCTGTTCTGATATCGGTGCCAACCGACTGGATGACTCCTGATGCATCGATAAAGATGTCCTGCGTTTTTCCGTTTATCTGTGCATTCTGAATGAATTTTGTTGTGTTCTGTTCGTATCCATTGATGTTCTCTGTCATGATGTCACCCGATTTTTGCAATGATTCGTTCCAGTATCTGTTCTGTTTTTTGTGTGTTGGCCCGTGCAAAACTGAGAATCTGCTCATAGGAGAGTGCATCATCTCCAATGCCGTGTGCATAATTGTCGACCATGCAGATGGCAGAAAAGGGAATGTCCAGTTCATTTGCGAGGGTGGCTTCTGATGCAATGGTCATGCCAACGACATCCCCGATATGTGAGAGTGCACGAACCTCTGCTTTTGTTTCGATGCGGGGGCCGCTTGTTTGCACATAGGTGCCTGTCTGCTGTGCCTCAGGGATGCAGGCGGCCACCTGTGCACTCAGCATCGCGTCTATGCCCGGCATGGCATGCGCCTGCGAATGATTATGGATCGTCGGCACTGCTGCCATACTAGCATAATCATTCGGGATGATGATTGAGCCCGGCGGGATAGATTTTTGCAGGGAACCGACTGAACCGAAGGCCACCACCCGGTCAACGCCGGCGATGGCAAGGGCCGAGAGGCAGGCCGGAAAATTGATCCGGTGAGGGGGCATGCAGTACTGGTGCCGTAACAGAAGCGTAATATCTCCCCGATATACCTCTGCTGTGCCGTGAGGGGTGGCGATCTCTGTTTTATGTAGATGGGGTAGTTCAGCGAAAAGAAGGCTGGTACCACCAATGATGCCTAGCATGTGAATCAGATCCATCATGTCAGAATGGCATACACCACATCAGACATGTTCTGGTGTACTATCCGCATGATTGAATCATAAAAACGACGGAATGGTGTCAACTACCCTGGCCTGAAGACAACCCCGGCCTGAAGACCGGGGACTCATGTGCGGGAATGGATTGAATCAGATTGCTATCTGATGTCGTCTGACCTCACCGACGATGACGAGCAGGTTTGGCCGGGGTCAGCAATACCTGTGCCCCGTCAGGCATCCTTCTTGGGGCACGATGCCGCATGGACTGTTCATGTGTCTCGGCTCGGCCGAAGCCGGATGGATCGCCTTTGTTCGCCATGTGCCTCCTGATGTCCCCCGGATATATCTCTGTGATACCTTCTGCGATGAGAGGTGCGAGGCACGTGCAGCAGCACAGGCACGTGCAGAGGCGGTGCATGGCGGTGCATGGCGGTGGGGGCGGGACACGCCCCGCTCCTCCAGGAGAGATATGCGTGCAATCCTTGGGGACGTCCGGTGGGAATGAGTTCTGCACGGATTTAGCGCGGTGCAAATATTCCTGGGCGGGAGGGCGACGAAATCGGATGGCATTTCATATCGTGATAGTGTGGATGCATTTGGTGTTGGCGGCGCTATTGCCAATGCACCGGTGGTTGAATTCTTTATCGATATTGTTGAGCGAAACGGCGAACCCGTTTCAAAACGGGGAAAGAAAGGGGGGGTGAAACCGGTCTATCTGACCGGAAATGGACAGAGAGTTCTTCTGCCCGTTTCATCGGAACACCCCTCCGGGAGAGGGCCCCTTATTGTACCGGTACTAACGAATGGCACGCGTGTTGCCACCGATTCGAGCAGCGAGGCACGTGCCCGTCTTCAGTATTTTCCCGGCCGTTTGCCAGCGATGAATAAATAGTCATTTATCCTAGGAATACGAAGTTGGTATGCGACTGTGGGCCGATAGATCAGGGGAAGATCGCTACCTTGGCATGGTAGAGGCCGCGGGT
>CAZFXY010000158.1:0-3060 GCA_964523185.1 uncultured Methanoculleus sp. | reverse complement strand
AATCGCTTACATCCCCTTGGCTAAAGACCAAGGGGTTTTACGCTTAATTTATAAAAAAAAACGATATTCAGGGATCAGAGATGACGGGATTTCGGAGGACGTTTACCTCGCCGTTTCAGAAAAACACTACCCCGTTTCAGGTAGAGCACTGCCCCCACAAGGATAACGCCCACAATAATAACAAAATATATCGGGTTAAATTCCTTGTTCATCTCAATATCAACTGCCATCTCGGTGGCACCCAGAGGTATCTCCCTGGTTGTGTCTGCCGGCGTATACCCATTGCTACGAACTGATATACGATACACCTCATTGCTCTGCAACGGTGCTGCCAGTGCGCCATCCGTTTTCGTTACACCGAGATAGATATCATTGGCAGACACGCTTGCTCCGGCAACAGGTTGACCTGCTTTGTCATGCACCGTGATGGTAACCAGAGTATCGGCACAATCCAGTTCTATGATAATATCCTGCAGAGAGTCATCAGCGGTCACGCTTTTGGTAACCGGGGTAAACCCGTCCTTTGCAGCCTTTATCTCATGCAGACCGGCATCAAGATAGACAATCCCGGTTCTCCCATAATCATTGGTCGTACCGATATTTTTTCCGTCAATGAGCACCGTTGCTTTCCCCACGGGTATTTTTTTGACATCATATACGGAGACCGTCACCGGGTAGAGCGTCTTTGAAAGTTCTGCACGGTATACCAGCATATCACTTCCAATATACACCTCATCGGTGTAGGCAAGGTATTCATCGGTGGTGATACGAATGGTATGGGATCGTTCCCGTTCCACAAACGAAGTGGCCTTTCCGTCCGCACCTGTCTTGCCAAAGAAAGTGCCGTCAATATGGACCGTTGCACCAGAGAGAGGGGTGCCTGCATTCTTTTCTTCCACTTCAACGATGAATATGTCATTTCTGAACAGGCGATAGTCAACCGCTTTGCCGCTACTCTCCATCTCTACCGTCTTGTACAGGGGGTCGTAGTTTGTCGCACGGATTTCTACATTATAGGTAGCGCCTGCTGTGGCAGCAAATTGAGCCACCCCCCCATTTCCTGTGCTAAGCGTATTGACATAATCCTCCCCTGTCACTTTCACCAGTGCACCGGGCACCGGCTTGAGAGAGTCGGCATCATAGACCGTTATCGTAAGGGACGCTGCCTGACGGGAGAGTTCAGCCCGGACACTGGTCTGTGTCTGAGTAAGCACGTCCTGCCAGGACACATACCCTGTCTTCTGCAGTCCAAGCCTGAATGATGTACGGAGGCCATGCTCATAGATATACTGACCAGCCGAATTCGTCTCCCCCTCATACCGGCCGTCTATATAGATTCTGGCACCAGGTATCGCCATGCCAGAGGTATCGTCAACTGCGGTAACTGTCAGGATGACTGCCTGCCCACAACCGCAGAGCAAACCCAACAGAATTAATGCCGAAACAGTGCGGAACCAGTTCATATCAAAAAGTATTATATTACTATAATTTAGTCCATTCGGTCCAGATCAATAGTGCCCTTGGGGATTCTGTCGAGGAGCATTCCCTCCACCACCACCGGATAGAAGCGGCGGGCCTCTTCCACGGCACGGTCGAGGTGTCCCTGACGATCCGCGTATATCGTATAGATGGTCTCACCTTTCCTCACCTGCGTTCCAATCTTTGCATTACAGTAGATGCCTGCGCCTTTATCATGTGGTGAGCCTGCAAGACGGGCAACGGTAATAAGACGAGAATTATGGATGCTGACCACATAGCCGGAGGCCGGAGCGGGTATCTTCATGGAATATTTCCCGGGTAGGATATCTGATGAATGTACATCCGGGTTACCACCCTGTATCGCGATAATTTCCCGGAATTTTTCCAGAGCTGCACCGGAGGCAAGAAGGGAACGGGCCATCTCTTCCCCGCCGCCGCGTTGCGCTTTTCCCGCCATCTCAAGCAGAATGCCGGAGACCGCCACACTCTTTTCAATCAGTGAGTTTGGTTTATCCGCCCCTTCAAGAACAGAGAGTGCCTCTGCCACTTCAAGATTCGGCCCGATGGCACGCCCTACGGGTGAATTTCCATAGGTAATGGCACATTCCACCTGCATCCCCAGACGACTGCCGATCTCAATGAAGTCCTGTGCCAGCCGGCGGGCATCCTGTATGGTATGCACCTTTGAGGTGGGCCCGACCGGGATGTCAATCACCACAATCTCAGCACCTACGGCAAACTTCTTTGCCATGACACTCGCCAGCATCTGGCTGCGCTCGTCTATCTTAAAGGGATACTCCACCCGGATGATGAGATCATCTGCCGGTGCGATGTTTGTCGATCCGCCCCAGACAATCACGCCGCCCACCTGCTCGGTCATCCGCTGCACCTCTGCTGCAGTGAAATCAACCGGGGCAAGGACTTCCATCAGGTCTGCTGTGCCGCCCGCACCCGTGATGGCACGGGAACTGGTCTTTGGAATGGTGAGGCCTGCTGCAGCGATGATGGGCACCACAAGCAGCGTGATCTTGTTGCCCGGCACACCCCCGATGGAGTGTTTATCCACCACCGGATGGCTGCCGAACGTGATGGTTTCCCCGGTTTCAACCATTGCCCGGGTGAGCCATTCCACCTCGTCAATATCCATCCCGTTGATGTAGGTTGCCGTGACAAAGGCGGTGATCTCACTGAGGGACAGGCTCTCGTTGACCATATCGCGGACAATCGTCATCATTTCATCAGCGGTGAGACGGCCATTGTCCATCTTTTTGCGGATTAATTTGATTGATGCCGGAGGAATCGCCGGATAAACCGTGACCTTATCCCCGTCACCCAAGCCCAGTTCAGAGCATGTCACATTATACAGAGCAATTGTTCCGGAGGTCAGGATTGAATTCGTAATGTCAATGACAATGGGACCGGATTTTCCGGTTTCCTGATTTATGACACGAAGACGGTCACCGCCTAAGACGCCGAGGCTGCGTGCATCCTCCTGATGGATCACTGCCCCCCGGCCGGAAATATCGACACGTTGTACTACTAATTGCATACCATTCACCTGGCAGAAAAGAGCATCTCTCT
>CAZFXY010000157.1:0-3070 GCA_964523185.1 uncultured Methanoculleus sp. | reverse complement strand
TATACTCCCGCACTGTCTCAATTACGTTTGCACTGAGAGACTGGGGCGGAATCACACAGGCAGAGTCTCCGGAGTGCACACCAGCCTCTTCGATGTGCTCCATGATGCCACCGATAAGGACATCTGTTCCATCGCAGACCGCGTCCACATCGATCTCGATTGCATTCTGCAGAAACGAATCAAGAAGGACAGGATGCTTCCGGCTGACCCGCACCGCCTCATGGATATAGGTCTGCAGTTCAATCTCGTCGTGCACCAGCTCCATTGCACGCCCGCCGAGCACATAGGACGGCCGCACCAGAAGCGGGAATCCAATCGTCTGTGCAATAGTGAATGCCTCCTTTTCAGAGTACGCAGACCCATTCGCAGGCGACGGAATCTTAAGTTCTTCCAGAAGCTCGCTGAACCGCTCCCGGTCTTCTGCCATGTCCATCGCATCCGGAGCAGTGCCAAAGATTGTGGTCTTCAGGGTACCGGATTGCAGCGCCCGCTCCAGCGGCAGGGCAAGGTTAACCGAGTTCTGGCCGCCGAACTGCACCATCACGCCCGCATAATTGTCGGACTTCAGGATGTTTGTTACATCCTCAAGCGTCATCGGCTCAAAGAAAAGCCGGTCGGAGGTGTCATAGTCCGTCGATACCGTCTCAGGGTTGTTGTTGACGATATGCACCTCAACGCCTTCCTCACGGAGAGCCATCACCGCATGCACAGTACAGTAGTCAAACTCAATACCCTGCCCAATACGAATGGGACCGGATCCGAGGATAAGCACCTTCTTTTTTTCGTCCGGGATGATCTCGGTCTCGTTTTCCCAGGTTGAATAGAAGTAGGGGGTGATGGCCGGGAACTCAGCGGCGCAGGTATCGACCATCTTATACGAGGGCATACCCCCCGCATCCGCCACTGTTTCTTCAGAGATGCCGGAGAGTGTCATTATCTCTTCTGAGGAGAAGCCCATCCGCCGTGCCACACGAATCGTCTCGCTTGTTGGATTGCCTGTTGCAAGCGTCTGCTCCATCCGTACGACATTACGTATCTTCTCCAGGAAGAAGGGTGCGATATCAGTCAGTTTCGCTACTTCCTCAACGGAAAATCCAACCCTGAACGCATCAAAGATGCATCCGAACCGTTCATCGGTCGGGTTTGCAAGCAGCATACGAATCTCGGGTTCAGAGGTATGGGGATGGATATCGGTGTCGAGAGACCGCATCGCTTTTTTAAATGCCTCTTCCAGCGTACGCCCGATGGCCATCACTTCACCGGTCGACTTCATCGCGGTGGTGAGCGTCCGGTCGGCCTTCGGGAATTTATCAAAGGGCCATCGCGGCACCTTCACGACCACATAGTCAATCGCCGGTTCAAAGGATGCAGGCGTCGATCCGGTGACGGCATTGGTGATCTCGTCTAAGTTCAGGCCAATGGCAATCTTAGCCGCTACACGGGCAATCGGGTATCCGGTTGCCTTGGATGCCAGTGCGGAAGACCGGGATACCCGCGGGTTCACCTCGATGATACGGTAGTCACCGTCCTGGTATGCCATCTGGACATTACAGCCACCCCGGATGTCAAGTGCCCTGATGATCTTGATGGATGCCGTCCGCAACTTCCGGAATTCATCGTCCCTGAGCGTCTGGATCGGTGCAACGACCACACTCTCGCCGGTGTGGACGCCCATCGCATCGACATTCTCCATACCACAGACGATAATGCAGGTATCTGATGCATCACGCATCACCTCAAATTCTATCTCCTTCCAGCCAATGACACTCTCTTCAATGAGCACCTGCCGGATACGGGAGCGCTGCAGGCCCATCTCCACAATCCGTTTCAGGTCATCCGGCGTGTAGGCCACACCGCCCCCTGCACCACCAAGGGTGTAGGCAGGGCGGATGATGGCGGGAAGACCGACAATCTCAAGCGCCTGATCGAGCTGGGACATATCCCGGAGAATCATGCTCCGGGGCACCGGTTCGCCGATGGACTGCATCAGGTCACGGAACTGTTCCCGATCTTCACCGCGGTAGATGGCCTCCAGGGGTGTACCGAGGATCTCTACACCCTCCAGTGCGCCCATCTCTGCCAGTTCCACGGTCATATTGAGACCGGTCTGGCCGCCCATCCCGGAGAGGATACCGTCCGGCTTCTCTTTCTGGATTATTTTTGCAATAATCTCTGCCCGGAGTGGCTCTACGTAGATGACATCCGCCATCCCCGGATCGGTCTGTATGGTTGCCGGGTTGGAGTTAACAAGCACCACTTTCACCCCTTCCTCGCGGAGTGCACGGCATGCCTGTGACCCGGAAAAATCAAACTCTGCGGCCTGTCCGATCTGAATCGGCCCGGAGCCGATCAACAGCACTGTTCTGATCTCTGGTCTTTGCGGCATTAGAGAATCCTCCGGTACATTCGGTCAAATATCAGTGCTTCGGTGTCATAGGGACCCGCATGCGCTTCGGGATGGAACTGAACCGAGAACAGGTTCAGGTCATCACAGACAAATCCCTCCATGGTATGGTCATTGACATTGGTAAAGAGCGGTTCACAGCCTTCCGGAAGGCTGTCTTTCTCCACGGCAAACCCATGATTCTGGGTGGTGATGAATATTTTGCCGTTTCGGTGGCGAACCGGCTGGTTTGACCCGCGGTGACCAAATTTCATCTTGTAGGTCTTTCCTTTCAGCGCAAGGGCCGTCACCTGACTGCCCATACATAATCCAAAGATCGGAATCTTTCCGATAAAGTATTGTATCGTCCTGACGGCATCTGCTGCACACATCGGGTCACCGGGGCCGTTTGTGACAACGAGGGCCTCGGGTTTTACTGCCTCAATGACATCAGGGCGGGTGGTATGGGGGAAGATATACAGGTCAGCACCGCGCCTCCTGAGGCTTGCAAGGATACTTTCCTGCACGCCAAGATCCAGCACGGCGATACGCTTTCCCGTCCCTTCAATCCGGAAGGGCTTTTTGCAGGAGACCTGGGAGATGAGATCCAACCCGGTGGGCGGGAGCTCTTTCCGTGCACATTCGACGGCGTATTCACCGTTGTCGTCCCCGACAATCAGTGCCGCA
>CAZFXY010000156.1:0-3086 GCA_964523185.1 uncultured Methanoculleus sp. | reverse complement strand
GGGTTCCTGCTGCTCTGCCAATACCAATATTGATGAGTTCTCTGAGAATATCCATACCATATTCAGGGATCTCTTCAACCATACCTATCAGCCTCGCATTTCCAGATATTCTGCAATGACTGCCTCTGCTTTATCGTGGTCAACGGGTTTATTGAGAAACGCTTTAGCACCCAAATTCAGGCATTCAATGCGTGTTATCTCCTGAATGTCTGCGGTAATGATGATGATAGGAATGTCAAGTGCCTGATCTCTGGCATCTTTCAGGACGGCAAAACCGTCATAGTCCGGCATCAGCAGATCCAGAAAGATGAGATCGGGTTTTTTTTCTTTGGCAATTGTCAGGCATTCATGCCCATTTTTTGCTTCTAATAAGAAATGGCCGTTTTTTTCCACAATAGATCTCAAAATCCGCCGCTGAAAAAGCGAATCGTCGCATACAAGAATTGTACCCATGTTATGTGCCCCGTGATATGTACTCAGAACAATTTATTATGTAATTAGATAAGGACACGGATATGTCTCTAAAGTTCCTCAAACCTCAGCCTTTAATATACCATGCATTCTTTTAATGGTATTAGGTGTTGTTCGATAATGAGCCCGGAACCCGATGATAAAAACATATCTGACGCCTCCAAAGAAGCTACGCGCAGGAAAGTCGATGCTTCAGTGGTAGTAAACCAACTGCGAGGGAAAAAGGCTAAAGGGGATGAGGATGCTAAACCCCCTGAAGCAGGAGACCGGAGAGATGAGATCTCATCTGCTCAGGCGGATGAGGTGGTGACGCTCACTGATGTCGCACCCCCCGATGATATGCTTCCGGATACGAATGAAATTCGCCGCAAACTGGAGAACGAGGATGCGGATCAAAAAATTCGCGATCAGCTGGCGAGTGCACAGAAGTGGGAAGAAAATCAGAAAATCATCAAACAGGAACGTGAAATCCAGAGAAAAGAGATCGAACGGGAAATTGAAGCTGATTCTCGGAAAAAAACGGTTGATAAATGGAAGCGGAACGCAATAATCGGTGTAGTCATTCTCATTTTGATCGGTGCAGCAGCAGTGCTGACATTCTCGATACAACCAAATCTTCCGGCGACGCAGGACTCGTTTCCTTATATGAGTTCCTATAATGTGAGGGTCGCGCAGGGGGAACCAATTAATTTCGCCGGGGTTCCGATGACAATCTCCGGATCCGGGGACAGGGTTATTATCAGCATAAGCGGAAATTTGGGCACGGAGATCGGTGTTGGCGACAAAATAACGCTTTCATCCCCCAAACGGATGGTAATCAGGATATTCGGGGTAACGCTCTTTGAGAGTGACTATCAGATTGTCGCAAAGTTCCGTGGTTATGTCCCACAGACCAGCCAGAATGATTTCACGGTCGCTGTGATGACAACCCAACCAGTGCCGGAATGGGTAATAGGCATGATTATGCCGGACGGAGCGGATGTCATTCCGGTGAGCGGAGATGGTTTCTAACCGTCCGGAGTTAGCAACCCTCATCTTTCGAGATATATATAAATACCGTGAGTGCAGTCTCCATACATACGATTATCCGAGGTGAAATAAGAAAATGACTGAAGAACAGGTGAATAACACACCTTCACCGGCAGAAGTGCCAGAGGAGGCTGTGGCGCAGGAGGAAACATCAGTCTCCTCTCCCGAAACTACAGTGACGCAGAAGACAGCACCGATTCCCTCTCCCGAGGAAGCAAGAATCGCTGAAGAGGAACGGCAGAAAATAGTCGCTGAAGAACGACGGCGGGTTAAAGAAGAGCAGGAACGTAAGGAAAAAGCAGTAAAATCCTATAAAAAGGAAAATAAAAAGCCATTTGGAATTTTTAAGATTTTGCTCGTGGTGCTTGTCCTCGCTGCCGTAGTGGTTGCCGGCGGGTATATCACATTCGGTGCGTATGGGAGTCAGAATGCCTGGGGCGACAGTTACCCGTATGTGGCCACCTATGATGTCCTGATACCGGACAGTTCAGAACTCTTCTTTGGAGATGTGCCGGTTATCGCCGTCAGTTCCGGCAATGATGTCACACTGAAGATCGGAAACGAGCGTCAGATACTTTCTATCGGCACACCTGTCGAGTATAAGGCCGCTCACATGACAGTAAAGACATATGGCACCTCAATACAGGAAACTGATTACCACCTGACGATTACCTATCGTGGTCTGGTAGAAAACCGCCTGGATTTCCTTGTCTCTGCCCGCACCTCTGCACCCCCAATGTCATCCTGGATGACCGGGCTGATTGTACCTTCCCGTGCAACGCTTCGACCGGTCTAGTCCAGGATCATATTCACTTTTTTCATCGTTTCAAAGAACTGGTTTCGTTCTCTGAATGCACGTATCATCCGTACGCTTTCAACAAGCGGGGTAAACGCGATGCCACAGTCAATATCCCAGAGAATCAGCCCTTCCGGCGGAGCAGGGGCAAGATGGCGCATCCCGGGTGTTCCTGTGAGCAGGAGGGGCAGGTCGCCTGTGTCCAGTTCATTTCTGCCCACCGCGATGAGAGAGGTAACAATGCAGCGCACCATATTCCAGAGAAATCCCGATGCGGTGATTTCGTACACAAAAAATCCGTCTTCATACCAGATTTTTGATGATGAAATGGTTTTTTCAGGATTTTTCCCTTCCAAACGCGAGAAATGGGTAAAGTCGTGGGTTCCGGAGAAATGTGCTGCTGCCTCCTGCATGAGAAACAGGTCTGTGGATTCGTCTGCGTGGATATAATATCGGTAGGTGCGTGACGCTGCATCAAACCGCGGGTGAAAGGTATCTGCTGTCTCTGCCCATCCGATGCACCAGCAGTCTCCCGGAAGGATATAATTCAGGCGTTCCCGTGCACGGTCCGGGAGAGAGGTGGTGAATGCACAGATCTGGCGGCGTGCATGGACACCTCGGTCAGTTCTGCCGGAAAGCGCAAATCCGGCGGCGCGCCAGTCTTCGAAGAGCCCCAGACCCCGGCAGGCGGTGATCAAGGTATCCTGCACAGTGCGGAGGCCGGACTGCATCTGTGAACCGTAAAAATCCGTCCCGATGTATGCAACCTGAAATGCCAGCCTCATCGACG
>CAZFXY010000155.1:0-3116 GCA_964523185.1 uncultured Methanoculleus sp. | reverse complement strand
GGTGGAAAACCCGCCAGTCGTCTTTGCCATAGGGCGGGCCAAAGATGAGATGGTACCTTCCCATCTTCCCGAAGAACTGCAGATCCGCATTTGATGGCCACAGGGCACCGCTCGGATGGGAATGAGCGCTCCCGGCCGCACGGACGCCAAGCGGCATCATACTCAAAGAGAATCCGGCACTCTGTTCAGTGACAATGGTTCCGGGTGCCAGATCAAACTCCTCGATAATCCCGTTTGTCTCCCGTAGTACTGCCACAAACTCCTTTGGATGCTGGCTTTTCCCCACTGCCTGAAGGGTATCCAGACATTCTTTTCTGATGCCGCGAATCACCATTTATGTCATATACGTAGGCAGAGACCTGACATAATGGTATCATTACTACCGTCCTCCGGGCTGATTCAGGTAGATATCTTGATAATGGCGAAAGATCTAGTGAATACCAGAAGAGAGGAAAAGAGAACATGGTCTTTAAAACATTACTCGTTGCATATGACGGTTCAGAATTCAGCCGTGAGGCACTGAAGACAGCAGTTGCCAATGCGCCCCTGTGGGATGCAACGGTGCATGCCGTCTATGTGGTAAACCCCCGGTATTATGCATCAACCATCGTTGATCCCCAGATAGGGGTCGTCGAACCCCGCTCAAAACACTGGCTCCAGATGCTTGAGCGGGAAGCAGAAGAGATGCTCGAGGAGGCAACACAAATCGCCAGCGATGGCGGGGTAACGATCGTGCCCCACGTGGTCATCGGCGATCCGCGGGATGAGATTCTCGATACCGCAAAAGAGATCGGTGCTGACCTCATCATTCTCGGTTCCGCTGGGAAAGGCAGAACAAAACGGTTTCTTCTGGGCAGTGTCAGCACCTCGGTTGTTACCGAAAGCCCGATAGCAACCCTTGTCACCCACGCATCCCATGGCACGTGAACGGAGGGGTGGTTAAAACTCCCCGTCCTGTTCAAAACTCCGCTCATAGTGAAGCGCGAGTTCCGCTTTATAGAGCTCTTTTCCCAGGTAGGCCGCGTGATCCATGAGGGAGACACGGTCGTCAGAGAGGATGGCATGAAATACCTCATCCCACTTTTTGCCTCGGAATGCTGTCCCTTTGTGCTCCGCAATGATCCAGCCGTCCTCAATCCCGATTCTCAGGTTGCCACGCGGGTCAAAGATTAGTTCTCCAGGAACGGGCGGCACATCACGAACTATTTCACGGGGAATTGCCGGTTCATGACGACGACGCTTCTCCTTGATGCAGAAGAGTGAGAGCCCCAGATCCTTTGGGTATGGCCGATCACCCATGAGCACCATCATCTCTGCTGCCCGCCGCATCTCACGCACACTTCCCTGTGTCTTGTCTGAATGTTCACTGGTGAAGAGCACCGACGCACGGCATTCATGCGCCATTGCAGCCAGAAGGGCGTTCACCCCTATCGAGTCGGCATCAATGAGTTCGGTAACATTCCCCGCCCCGAAAAAGATTGGATAACGCCTATCGGTAAACGAAGAAAGGGATGATACCAGACCACTGCCTGCCGGCTGCAGCAGCGGGTCTGCAATAATCCGGGAGATGCCTGCCGCATCTGCCGCACGAATATTTTCTGCAAGAGACGCGTCACCGGGCACCACCACCGCTGCGGCACCGGCAGCCGCCACCGCTGCCCCTACGTGGGGGATATTTTTTTCCTGCAGGGAGAGTATGATGTCTGCGTCAGGCAGAGCGGCACAGATAAGTGCAGGATCCTGTGTATCAGCTGCAAGCGGCACCGGAAGATCCCGCAGAGCTGCAAAGACCCGTTTGACGTCTGCCGGAACCGCATCAAATCCAAAACCGAGATCAATGATGTCAGCGCCTGCAGCCAGAAACCGTTCTGCTGTGACACGGACGTCAGGCACACGGTGGGCATCCATAATTTCGGCAAGCACCTTCATCCGTGACGTCCCGCCAATACGGCACCCCTGGACGATAAACGCATAGGACGCCTTTTCTTCCTTTTCTTTGAGGCGGGTTCTCGCTTCTTCTTCACGGATATGGGTGAGAAATTCATCGGCAGGCACCGTGCGGGAAAACTCCATCGTTTCCAGCAGACAAAGCATCATCCCCAGGTCGGCGGCATGCCGGGGGCCGCGGTAGACGGGAATCCCCAGTGCCTCTTCTGCTGCGTCAAAGGAGGCCGTGCACATCCCTGATATGATGATCGCGTCATAATCCCCTCCCTGTGCCATTGAACACAGTTGTTCCGGCGTTAAAAAGGACGCTATCTTCCCGGAGACCACGACATCGGCATCATACTCTGCAGCCGCCCTGCGCACAACCTTCTCCGCAATCGTCCCTGTGGGAAGCAGTACCCGCATAGGTTTCACACTTCACTTTAATTAGCCATGAATGAAAAAGGGTACTGATCTGATGCTGAAATGTGATCTGCATGTCCATACCAATTACTCCCACGACGGGGAAAGCAGTGTAGAGGCATGTCTGAAACAGGCGGAAGAGCGGGGCCTTGACGCCATCGCCATCACCGATCACGACACCACAGACGGGGCAGTGTATGCATTGCAATGCGATTCCCCGGTGCTCGTGATCCCGGGCATTGAAATATCGACGGCTGACGGCCATCTCATCGTCCTGGGAATTACTGAGGTGATACCTGCAGATCAGGGATTTGCCGAGACGGTTGCACAGGCGCATGCGGCAGGGGGACTCTGTATCATCCCACACCCATACCATAAATGGCGTCACGGTGCCGCACTGAAAGTAAAGAGTGCTATTGCGATGGTGGATGCCGTCGAATCATTCAACAGTCGCTATATCACTGGTGCAGCAAACAGAAAAGCAGCCCGGAAGGCAGCACAGTCCGGAAAACCCTGTGTGGCAGGCAGTGACGCTCACCATGCACGGTATGTGGGGTATGGACTGACCCTCGTTGACGCACCTCCTGAGGTGTCTGCCATCCTCGATGCCATACGGGAGGGACGGTGCCGTATTCACGGTCGGATGACACCGCTATCCATCTATACCCGCCAGTCGATGCGTGGTGCCAGACGGAGGTTTTACCGGCGGTTCCGTCGATGAGGCTGGCATTTCAGGTTGCATACATCGGGACGGATTTTTACGGTTC
>CAZFXY010000154.1:0-3154 GCA_964523185.1 uncultured Methanoculleus sp. | reverse complement strand
AACTCGCGACCTCGTCCTTACCAAGGACGCGCTATACCACTAAGCCACTGAGGCACCCATCATAAGAGTGTATAACAAGGTCGATTTTGTACGTATAAAATAGTATTGAAATTCTCCTCAAAAACGGTGACTTATTTCCCCAATTTAGGGGTTAACATTCCCTTTTGCGCAGATATTCTGCTATTTCATTGTACAATCACAATGAAAATCCAAAAGATTTAAGCGCAGATAAACTGGTGTGCACCGCCTCCAGCGACCGCACTTCAAGGACAGGTTCCACCTTTCTCTGCTGCAGGATGCCAAGCACCTTTCTCCAGTCAATACCCCCGCTTCCCACCGGAGAGTGGCTGTCTTCTGTTGCATCGTTATCATGCAAATGGCAGTGCGCAAACGGGAGGGAAAGGAATGCGTCAAGAGACCCGGACATAAATGCATGACCCACGTCCAGACATATCCCGCAGTCATCAAAATAGTGATAGTCATCCGGGGTACAGAAAATGAAATACACCCAATGTGGCATATTTTCAATATAAATCGTGATGCCATTCTCATCGGCCCGGTCAAGGATGGCATCAAGTGAACGATGAAGCGCCTGCAGTGAAATATCCCTCCCTCCCGTCCATGCAGCATACCCTGGATGGACGACAACATTTGCATTCAGTTCACCTGCAATGGAAAGGGCTTCTGAGATTACCTCAACGCTGCCCCGGCGAATCGGTTCAAGAGTGCTTGCAATATTGACGCCCCGTGATGGAGCATGAAGTGAATACCGGAAGGAAAACAGGTGGGGAATCTCTGCTGACTGGCAATAATGAGGCCCGTCATCCACAATCTCCACAAAATCAGTCAACCCCGAAAGAGTTTCCAGCGCCTCTTCAAGCGACCGGTCCTGAAGACATGACGTCGATATGCCTGTCATACTGCACTATTGTGAACCAGATCTACTAAATGCATTCCCTCGCCGTGTTTATCTATGCAACCTCAGCGAAACTATCAAAATGTATTCATTATCACTCCAACAAAACCTGACAAAATGGTGTGCATGGTGTACTCTTTGTGACCAAAAACGGGCCTGAACCCGGGTTTATGATTCAGCTGGCCACATATGTGGATGATATCACATAAGAGTGTGAATTACTGTCCCCTTCACCTTTATCCGGGAATGGCATCTGTTCCATTGCAAGGCAAAACGAAAGAACAGCATTTTCCCGTTGCAATTCACATCCCGGATGTATCAGATAGTCTTTTTTGCAGACAACGATAAACGTAATAATTACTATGGCCGATGGATCGGATATTCTCAGGGCGCTCAAAAAAGAGATGGACAAACCCTATACATTCATGCATATCTGTGGTACGCATGAGGCAGCGATTGCCCAGGCAGGACTGCGAAGTATTCTGCCGGATGGACTGAAGATTGTCATGGGGCCCGGATGCCCGGTGTGCATCACCCCACAGGGTGAGATTGATGCGGCCATTGAACTGGCGGAAAAAGGTTGTATCATCGCAACCTACGGGGATCTGATACGGGTGCCCGGCACAAAAGGCGCCCTTGAACAATACGGAAAGGATGTCCGTGTGGTGCAGGGCGTCCATAAGGCAGTTGAGATAGCAGAAAAGACGGATCGTGAGGTTGTCTTTATCTCTGTCGGGTTTGAGACGACGGCACCCACGGTCGCTGCCATGATCCTGCAAAACCCACCGGAAAATTTCAGTGTTCTCAGCTGTCACCGGTTCGTTCCGCCTGCAATGAAGTTCCTCCTTGAACAGGGTGAAGCAAATCTGCACGGATTCATGCTGCCCGGCCATGTCTGTGTGGTGGCCGGATACGAGGAGTATGAACAGTTTCCGGTGCCGCAGGTTGTCGCCGGGTTTGAACCGGAAGACATCCTGCTGGGCCTGCTGATGCTGGTCAAACAGGTCAATGAGGGCAGAGCAGAGGTAGAAAATGCATACCCCCGTGCCGTTTGCCGCGAAGGGAACCCCAAAGCAATTGAGATGATGTATGAAGTCTTTGAGACCTGCGATGTGGAGTGGCGGGGATTTCCCATCATTCCGGATTCTGGTCTCAGGCTGAAGGAGAAGTATGCGGCATATGATGCCCAGAAGAAATTTGGCATCGAGATCAAGCATGTTGAAAAGAACTCGGCATGCATCTGTGATCGGGTGCTCCGCGGTGTAGCAGACCCCACCGACTGCAAACTCTTTGGAAAGGTCTGCACCCCCCGTAATCCCGTCGGGCCGTGCATGGTCAGTCACGAAGGTGCCTGCAAAATATGGGCGCTTTACAACCAGAAAAAGTATTGATACACCAATACCTATTTCAAAAACCACTCTGTTTCCATCATTCCCCCCTTGGCTTTTCTCAGTCAGATGGGAATCCCTTAATATCATTGAGATAAATAGGATAAGGCAGGTCCCGGTAGGGTAGTGGATATCCTGGAAGCCTCCGGAGCTTTCGACCCGGGTTCAAGTCCCGGCCGGGGCGTAATCTAAGGACGATACCCATTTTTCGTAGTAAGGGTTCATTTCTTTCCTATTTTGTTATTATTTCACACTAAAAAACGTACACGTGTAAGAGTAGTACGTATAGTGAAACCATGTTTAATTTGAATTCATTATAATTTGAATAGGTAGCGTACCGATTTTTCTGTAAAAGTAATTGAACCCTGTATCCGCACATGATTATTCTTCCTCCATCGACAAATATCTTCTGCCGGTAATCCACTCCTCATTTATATCGATCAGAAGAGAGACCACTAGCCTCAACAACGACTCATCATTCGGAAATGCCCCAACAACTCTTGTTCGTCTTTTGAGTTCCTTATTGACTCTCTCTACTCCATTTGTTGTTCTGATCTTTTTCCAATGTGACTTTGGAAAGCCCTTGTAATTCATTGTATTTGGTAGGAATCTTTCAATCGTATTTGCTGATTTGCGATATCCTCGTTCATTGAGATTGTCTGCTACCCTCTGGAGTTCTTTCTCACTGTAAAGTGATTCTTTCAGCAATTCACCGAACTCCTTCTGATTTTTTCTTGGGATGTTTCTCAACACTGCTCGCATAAGGTGTACTAGACACATCTGCCATGAAGCTCCTAAAAAGGATGATGAAACTGCCTTCCGTATCCCGGTATGACCATCCGAGACCACA
>CAZFXY010000153.1:0-3177 GCA_964523185.1 uncultured Methanoculleus sp. | reverse complement strand
AAATCATGCTGAAGTCCGGACAATCTCTGTTTCAATGACCAATTCCATTGATCAATGTCAACGATGAATGCAAAAAAAGGATACTCCCTCCACCGAAAAAATATGGTGGGAAATCACTGCTGTGCGATCACTGCAAAGGATGCAGTGGATTCAGCAAGGATTTCGCCGGTTTTTCCCGGCCGCCTGACCACGCCTTTGGCGAAGGCAATTTTTCTGCCTTTTCGGATGACAGTACCCTCAGAAATGATGGTTCCGTCCTGTACTCCGCGATAGAATGATGTGGACTCAGTGATGGTCGCGATGATCTCGTTTTCCTTTAGGACAGTAAAGAGGGCGAGGGCCATCGCCTCATCGGCAAGGGCGGTATAGACACCGCCCTGCAACCATCCGTCGCCGTTCATCATCTCGGGCCGGACGTCCATGGTGAGGACAGCGTTTCCTTCAGCGTAGGAAACGATATCAATTCCCATCATCCGGAAGAAGGGGTTTGCATCCCGGCCTTTCAGTGAGATTTCTTCGAGGTACCTCATTATTGGTATGTTTGTGGTCTTTCCCCTTATGAATGTATGATGATAACATTCCTGTTTTTCCATCGGTAAGGAAATTGTGGGTGATAAGGTATCTGCTGATGTAATCGTATTCCCTCAAACCCCTGGAATAGCAGTGAACCAAAAAAAGGACGGATATGTCCCGTATTCCAAGTCTCTGATTTCCGTTGCCCGACAAACCCTGCTAGGCACTCATTTATATGTCTCATTTGCACTAGTAACTCCATCCTCTGAGGGGGGACCAGATATGAAACAAGAAGAATTTCGCAAAATCCTATCGGATGCTATCGCAAAAGAAGTAGAATCATACACATTCTACCGGGGAATCGAGAAACGCACAACCGATAAGACCATGAAGAAAATATTTAAAGATCTTGCCAAGGATGAACAGGAGCACCGGGAAACACTGGAAAATTTCCTCATGCAGCCAATTTCGGAATTTCACTTTGATGAAGCACGGGACTACAAGATTTCAGAGATTCTTGACGATCCGCCACTAAACGTGGATTTGACGCCCGTTGAAGGCATCACCCTTGCCATCAAAAAGGAGGAACGGTCACGGGATATGTACCGGGAACTCGCGAATCTGAGTACAGATCCGGAACAGAAAGAATTATTCACCAACCTCGCGAACATGGAAGGAGATCACAAGGCAAGGCTCGAAGACATGTATACTAACATGGCATTCCCGGAAATTTGGTAGAGGCAGGGCATTTATAAATCAAGCGTAAAACCCCTTGGTCTTTAGCCAAGGGGATGCAAGTGATTTTTTGGAGGATGCCGCATCTGCCTGCACATCCTCACTTTCGTAGTAGGGTCTTTGGCCATCACCATTTTTGTGCACCGATCACCGCCGGAACATGTGGTTTGGTTGATTAACCTGCATCACAGGGGATACATCCATGAACGATAAAACCCAACGTTTACCTCTGTCTTCCGGAGATGTGAATGGATATGGATATACGGGCCAGTGCACAGAAAACCTGCCGTTCCATGCTGCAGGTAATCCCACAGATACTTGGCATCCTGCTTTTGGTGAGCCTTCTGCTGACAGCCATACCTCTGGAGTGGTATGGCGCTGTTTTTTCCGGCCATCCGATTTCTGATCCGGTTGTGGGTGCAGCCCTTGGAAGTGCGGCTGCCGGAAACCCGGTCACCAGCTATGTTATTGGGGGAGAACTCCTGGATACCGGTATCAGTCTTGCTGCAGTGACTGCATTCATTGTGGCATGGGTCACCGTAAGTGTGATTCAGCTGCCAATGGAGGTGGATATCCTCGGAAAACGATTTGCGGCGGCACGCAATCTCAGCGGATTTGTCGCAGCGGTAATCATTGCCATACTGACAGAAGGCACTCTTTCTCTTCTCGGGGGTCTCATATGAACCCGAAACAAAGGAATGAGGAAAAAAAGGAGAACAGAAAAAACGAGAAGCAGTCACGGTTTCCCATCATCTTCCTCGGGATCGTCGTGGGTATTTACTGCATTGTTGCCCTGATGGATAGTAGCCTTACCATTCGTGCACTGGAAACTTTTGTAACGATTCTCCGCCAGATAATCCCTATTCTGGTGCTGGTTTTTGGTTTGATGTTTCTGGTGGATCTCTTTGTCAGTCCAGCGGTAATTGGAAAGCACCTCGGATCTGATTCCGGGATGAAGGGGTGGATACTGGCAATCGTTGCAGGTATCATTGCCACTGGGCCTCTCTATGTGTGGTATGCAATGCTCGCTGAATTCCGGGAAAAAGGTATGAGAACCGCTTTTGCGGGTGTATTTCTTTATATGCGCTCGGTAAAAATTCAGTTTATCCCCATGATGTTCTACTATTTCGGGGGACTTTTTACCGTGGTGCTCACTGCATACCTGATGGTATTTTCCATCGTGGTAGGGCTCATTTGTGAGAAGGCGGCAGATGAACACGTGTTCCCCGTTCCATCAGAGATATAATCGGGCGAGGTAAAGAAACCAAAGATGATACGGGGTTGATTCTGAGAACACCGAGCTTCTTTGCGCTCAGGACGGGAATCTGCTGCTGCAGGTTATTGGATATCGATGTATTCCCGCAGATCTGAGTGCAGGAATGTGGTAATTTCGCTCATATCTCCCCCTGCCAGTTTTACAAAAAAGAAGCCGAATACGGGATAGGAGGTGAAGTCCACGGGGCGCATCTCCAGCGGGTTGGCAAACGCTGCCGCAAATTCACGGTAGTCAAAGCCGGAGATAGTCTCAGAGGAAAGATCTGCGGGAGGTTTTAGCACGAGAAGGGCATACACATCCCCGGTGTCATCCGCCAGAATGGATGCCCAGTCCGGGGCTTTCTCTTCGAAATATGCCTGGTATACATTGATGCCATATGCATACGCTGCAATATCTGTCGTACACCACCCGGCAAATCGCATCGGGTTCACCTCAATAGGTATGACATGTCCATCTTCTGTTACCCGCAGTTCAATATGAAGAGGAAAATTCCTGATGCCGGTGAGCGTCTGAATCTGACGGAGAAGCACCGTCACCGGTGAAAGGTATTTTCTGACAATCGCTTTGGACGTCAGATAGACCTTGTCGTCTACATCTGCGTCAGATGAAAAGATGTGAGAGAAGATATTTAGGACAACCGGTTCACCTGCTGC
>CAZFXY010000152.1:0-3350 GCA_964523185.1 uncultured Methanoculleus sp. | reverse complement strand
ATGCGATACAAAAATAGGTTTGTAGTTCTATATAAGGTTTGTTAATCATCGATCAAATTGATGAGGTCAGATCCGGATTCAAGAGAATCAAATTTCGAATCTCCGATGATGAGAGCAATACCAATCCTCTTTTGTTTATGATATCCTTTGATGACACACACCGCACGTGAATGGGTAATACTTGAAAGATTGGCGATAAGGGCCGCACGCCGCATCACCTTCTGCGCAGGTCCGTAGCTGGTGAGAATCGTATCGTTGCCATAAAACGCGAGGCCTTCAAAGGGTGCATTGCGTGTACCGAAGTATCCAACCCCGGTCGGGCCATATCCCGGGAGAAGTTCAGCAGGGCTCTCTCTTGTCTCATTATCAAATGGATTTGGATGAGACAAGAGGTCTATTGCCTCAACAAGTGCAGTATCAAAGATCTCTTCCATTCGGGAGGCAACATCAAGGGTGGTGCCCATCCCGCTTTCATATTTTGATATGGTTCGCCTTGAAACTCCGAGAGCAGAGGCGAGATCACCCAGTGACATATTACACTCCTCCCGCAGTGTTCGGAGAAGCCCACCGTCGATATTTACGTACAGACCTCCTGGTTGTGCGTAGACGAGGGGAGGTATCTTTTCAACAAGCAGGTCATACAGCGTCATGGCACTGGTGGAGATAATGCCGTATCGAAGGTATACCGCACCTCGCTCAAGTTCGGTATCCCGGGCCTTTTCACCGACAACAAGTGGCTTTCCCTTGAGAAAATGTGCGATCGCGGCCAGTTCATGGGCAATTTCCTCGTTCATACTGTCGATGTGCACCACGATTCTGATGACAAGAATTTCATCGCCCCGCCGTGCGATCAAATCAAAACTCCGTGGACGCATCCCGCATCGCTCAGATACAGCATAATCTGCCATAATGAGGACGCTTGTGATCCGTTGGAGTAATCGTTCATATGTCATCTGGCTATAAACTGTTATAGCAGCGAACTCCATATAAAGAGTGGCTTTTATGCGGATTGGCATTGATGACACGGATTCTCCGGCAGGCATGTGTACTACATATCTCGGAGCTGTGCTGATATCCCGGCTAAAAAAGGCAGGAATCAGCGTAGCCGGACAACGTCTCATACGACTGAATCCCAATATAATATATAAAACCCGGGGGAACGCAGCCATCTGCATTGAGGCCGAAGGAGACGCAGACGCGGCGTTTCGGATTGCATCGGCATGTATTGAAGACCTTGCCGAATTTGATGAGGAAAAAACCAATCCCGGCCTTGTTATATCTGAAACACCCCTTCCGGTCTCTTTTTACCAGCAGGCAGTCACCGGATTCTGCACCATGGAAGAGGCCGAGGCCGTCTGCCGTGACGCAGGGGCGCGGGTCAGAAAATGGAAGAATGGCAGGGGGATTATCGGGGCAACTGCTGCTATTGCAGCAGAACAAAACGATATGACCTCAGAAATCCTTGCATACCGGGATCCAAACGATAAAGGGGATAGGATTGTTGATAAAGACAGCCTCTTTCGCGCAGAAAAAGCGACCTCACCCTACACCTGGGACACCGTGGATATTGAAAATGACTGTATCGTCTGCTTTCCCCACACCCCCGATCCGGTAATCTTTGGCATTCGCGGGGAATCCCCGGGATGGGTAACAAAAGCCCGCAGTTATGTGGTGTCCCAGGAACCGGTGCTGGAAATCATTTATTCTACGAATCAGGGGACCGATGCCCACCTTCTTGACGGAAAGGTTTCAACCCTTGTCGATGGATGTTCCTACCGTATTACGGGTATTGTTGCAGAAACGCCGAAAACAGGACGCGGCGGACATGTTGCATTTCGCATCACGGACGCCTCGGGTGCGGTGCGATGCATGGCATACGAGCCGACCAAGGGCTTCCGTGACATTATCCGGGCCCTTGCACCGGGTGATTTGATCACCTGTTGCGGCAGTTACAAGAATGGAAGCATTAATCTGGAAAAAATTCACCTCATCACCTGTGCAGAGATTATCCGGCAGCGCCCACCCGTCTGCACCACCTGTGGAAAGAGAATGAAGAGCGACGGTGTTGACAAGGGCTGGAAATGCCGCCGGTGCAAAACGCGGGGGGATAAACCAGATATCATTCGTGAACCGCGGACAATCTCACCCGGGTGGTACGAAGTCCCCCCGTCGGCACGCCGCCATCTGGCAAAACCGCTCTGTCGTGGCGTAGCGTCCGTTGCCGAAAAAGAGAGGTGATCAGAATATTGCGGATTCCGGCTTCAGGAAAAAGTTTTATTTCTCGAGAAGACATGTTACCCCACAATCCTTTTTTACCGGTGCCCAATCGTTTAATGCAGTATCCGGCCAATACTGATACCAGTTATATGAATAGTGGGAACGGGAAGACCGCCTGCACCAGCCCGGTCATACAGGCACGGGTCAGAGCAGGCATGACAGTAGGCGAACTGGTGGCAGAAATGGGAAAAGCCGGAGCCTACAACGGAGGATATCTCGCTCGGGCGACAGACATCTGCACAGAGATGTTTTCCGATACCGAGGCCACCCGGTTTGTGGGTTTTGCAGGGGCAATGGTGCCCGGCGGCATGGGGGGAATTGTGGAAGATCTCATCCGTGACGGCTATGTTGATGTGCTGGTATCCACCGGTGCCAACATGACCCATGACACGATCGAGGCGATCGGGTGCCACCACTATCATGGCACGGAGATCTGTGATGACGACGAACTCTATGAAGAGGAAATCAACCGGATTTATGATATATATCTCCCATCGGATGCCTTTGTTCGGTTTGAAGAGTTTATGCAGGAGACACTCGAAGAACTCACTGACGGCACGACGCTCTCGATATCCGGCCTCCTCCGCCACATTGGCGAGCATCTTGATAGCGGAATTCTTGCGGCAGCAGCAGAGGCAGATATTCCGGTGTACTGCCCGGCTATTCAGGATTCCATGATTGGACTGCAGTACTGGCTTTTTAACCAGATGCACAAGGTAACGATTGATGCATTTGGTGATATGAGCCATATGATGGATATCTGTTTTAATGCAAAACGCGCCGGGGCCTTTCTGATCGGCGGCGGTGTGCCGAAGAACTATATCTTCCAGAGCATGCTCATGACACCAAAAGGCTTTGATTATGCGGTTCAGTTAACCGGCGACCGGCCCGATCTGGGCGGACTTTCCGGTGCGACACTCGACGAGGCTAAATCATGGGGCAAGGTAACGGGTGAGGCGCATGCCCAGACCGTTTATGGCGATGCGACCATTACACTGCCCCTGATCATTGCCGCGATGCGGGAACGGATTGAACATGCCTGATCTGATTCTTGCGCTGGACGTCCTCAGTCG
>CAZFXY010000151.1:0-3375 GCA_964523185.1 uncultured Methanoculleus sp. | reverse complement strand
ATAGACTCATTCACTAATTAAAACCTGATGAATGCTTTTTTTAGCATATCAAAACATAATTTGCATTTAAAAAAAAGATTTTTATAACTATCAGGAAATTATATGAGAAAGCACCCGCTGCATATCCACCCAGATAATCAGACGCATGGTATCCGAGGCATCCTCTTTCATCTTGATAATGCCCTTCACATACTCGGTTACATCGCTGGACAGCCCTTCCCCCAGTGCCTCGACATTCTTCTCATCCACCTGCATCACGCTGCACACATCATCCACGATGATGCCGACATTGGATCCCTGTGCTGCCTCTGGCATAAGGACAATGAACTTCTGCGTCTCAGATGCAACCGACTCAGGAAGACCGATGAGCTTGCTGAGATTGATGATGTTAGTAACCTCTCCCCTGAGATTGGTTACCCCGGTGATATAGTCCGGTGCCCGGGGGATAGGGGTTATCTTCATCATCTCGACGATTTCCCGGGCAATCTGAACATCAATCGCGTAATACCCGTCGGCAATTCTGAATTCCACAACATCAGTGAGCTTTGACATCCGCAGCCCCCTCTTCACTCAGTGCGGAATGCATTGACCATCGCCCGTAGTTTTTCGGTCATCCTCGTTACTTCGTGGGTGCCGCTGCCAACCTCTTCCGTTGAGGCTGCCACCTCCTCAGTCACCGCTGCGACATCATCAATACGGGACATATTATCCTTGGTGAGGGTCGTCGTTTCCTCCATCTTCTCCATCACCCGGTTTGTCGCACTTGCCTGATCATCTGTAGCACGGGCAATCTCATGAATACCCTCAGATGCTTCCTGGGAGCCGATAACAATCTTGTTTAAAGACTCGATGGCCTGGTGCACACTCTCCAGACTATCCTGAATCTCCTTGTAGGCAGACTTCATAGAGACAGCTGTGGTATTGGAATCACGCTGGATGCCTTCAATAAGGTCTTCGATGGAACCTGTCGCAGCCTTTGACTCAGCAGCGAGATTTCTCACCTCACCTGCCACCACCGCAAAACCACGGCCGTGTTCACCAGCCCGTGCAGCCTCAATTGCCGCATTCAGGGCAAGGAGATTTGTCTGACTGGAGATATCATTGATGAGCTTGACGATCTTTGAGATCTCACCCATCTTCTTATTGAGATCCTCAATCTGAGTGACACTCGCTTCTGCGATCTTCTCCACTGCATTCATCTTTTTATTGGCTTCTCTGCCCAGCCCGGATGCCTCATTGCCCATCCGGGAGACGTTGTTTGCCTGGACCATGACTTCCTGTGATGTGGAGGCGATCTCCTCGATGGATGCAGAGAGATCAGATATCTCGCGTGCAACGATTTCAACTGCCTCAAGCTGGCGGCGGAATGCCTCGGATGACTGCTGGGTGGATACTGCCACATCTTCCATCGCCTTTGCAATCTCCTCAACACCGCGGGAGGCATCGGCCATGTTTGTGTCCACGTTGTCAACGGCAGTCTTTACATCACTGAGAGCGCCGCCCACATTGATGCCCACGTTATCGATGGCTGCCTTCAGCTTCAGGAAGTCACCCTCCACCTGAATGCCTTTACTAAACCGTTCGGAAAAGTCCTTATCAGCATACGTACTCAGCACACGATACGACTCATTGATCGGACCCATGACCGTTTCAAGGACATTATTTAGTCCCTCGGTGATAACCGCATAGACACCTTCAAACTGTTCAGGATGTGCCCGTGCCTTACTGTCGCCTCCCTGCATCGCCTTCATGGTTCTGACAAAGTCCTCTACCATCTCATCAATGGCCTTTTGTGCTGCGGCAAGACTCGCATTCATATCCGAGAAAAGGATGCCTGCCTCAGCAGTATACTCGTCTGTTGCGCCGACCGTAAGGTCAAAGCCGCTGATATCACCATGGGCAAGGAGTGTCAGGTTTGCCTCCTGACGGGTGATTTCATGGTCAAGGAACTGTGAGAGCGACCGTTCAGGTGTGAGATCCTGGTAGATGTAATAGTTGACGTCAATGTCGCCCTTATCATCGAGAATGGGTGTCTGGAAGAGACGCAGATATGACTTCTCACCATTATCCCATCCGATCTCCATATCGGTGACGGCCTTTTTCTTTGTCTCATACGAGGCGTAGAAGTCATCCCCGCCCACGATGTTGATGTTGAAGTCATACAGCTTCTTTGCCATCAGATCGTCGTAGCCGCCGCGCCAGATACGCTGATATTCCTCATTCAGGTCAAGACGATGTTTGTCTGCCGCAAGGACGGTGATACCCTGCGGGTTCTGCTGGAGAAAGGCGTCGGCACGTCTTTGCAGGGTCTTTATTTCATCCATTTCCTCGTGCGCCCGGGTGAGATCCTGGTAGATGTAATAGTTGACGTCAATCTCTCCACTATCATCGAGAATGGGCGTCTGGAAGAGACGCAGATATGACTTCTCACCGTTCTCCCATGCAATCTCCATATCAGTGACGGCCTTCTTCTTTGTCTCATACGAGGCATAGAAGTCATCCCCGCCCACGATGTTGATGTTGAAGTCATACAGCTTCTTTGCCATCAGATCGTCGTAGCCGCCGCGCCAGATACGCTGATATTCCTCATTCAGGTCAAGACGATGTTTGTCTGCCGCAAGGACGGTGATACCCTGCGGGTTCTGCTGGAGAAAGGCGTCGGCACGTCTTTGCAGGGTCTTTATTTCATCCATTTCCTCGTGCGCCCGGGTGAGATCCTGGTAGATGTAATAGTTGACGTCAATCTCTCCACTATCATCGAGAATGGGCGTCTGGAAGAGACGCAGATATGACTTCTCACCGTTCTCCCATGCAATCTCCATATCAGTGACGGCCTTCTTCTTTGTCTCATACGAGGCATAGAAGTCATCCCCGCCTACGATGTTGATGTTAAAGTCATACAGCTTCTTTGCCATCAGATCGTCGTAGCCGCCACGCCAGATGCGCTGGTATTCCTCATTCAGGTCGAGACGATGTTTGTCTGCTGCAAGGACGGTGATACCCTGCGGATTCTCTAAAAGGAAAGCGTCGGCACGCTTCTGCAACTTTTTAAGATTTTCCTGCTCTATCGTGATTTCAGTCTGATCCATATAGATGTGGTAGACCAGGCTGAGTGCCCCTGATTTATCATAGACAGGCACCTGGTGGAGCTTCAGATAGCTTTCGCTTCCATCATCCCAGGCTACTGACAGATCGGTCTCAGAGTTCTCCTTGGTGTCATGGGACGCAGACAGACCATCACCGCCAAGAACAGTAAAATCAAAATCAGAGAATGACTTTTTCATCAATTCTTCGCATGAATCGCGGAAGAGATCACAGTAACGATCATTAAGCATCAGGCAGGTGCCATCTGCACCATAGATGCCCATCGGATAA
>CAZFXY010000150.1:0-3464 GCA_964523185.1 uncultured Methanoculleus sp. | reverse complement strand
TTGACATACTCAGCCGGAATCGTGATCTCTACCGAGCGGTAGGGGATATGCGTTGATGCAAGTTTTAGATTAAAATGAACATCTTCATTGTCATACTGCAGAGGAGGATGAACCCGAACGGTGTACTGAGCCTGATATTGCCCTGTGGGCAGGCGTGTTTCCCGAAATATCCCCACTTCATTGTTGTTTGAGAGTGATTCAATCAGAGAACGCTTTGTCTCTGCCCCCTCTCCCGTGACCATTGATCTGCCTCTATTGTCAATGGCATATCCGACCATACCTGCAGGTGCTGTTACATCAATGAGTTCAATATACGGGGACTGTCGTGGTTCAAAGGCCAGGGTGTCATCCCATGTCCGAAAGAGCATCCGGTAGGTGCCTGCGGATGCCACATCATAGACATAGGTCTCGGTCAGGGTGCCGTCATTCTCCAGCACTGCGGTGTAGGTATCTACAACAAGGTCTGGCTCAAAGGAGAAACCTGTTCCAAACGAAAAAAATAAGGAGATACCTGCCAGAAGCAGGCCAAGAACGACAATAATTCCCAGCTGGTGTGTCTCTTTCACAAAACCTCATTCCTTTTTTACTCATTCCTTTTTAGAATGCGATCTTCGGAGCCTGTTCAATCTCTTCTTCAAAGATGAGGTACTCAAGTTTTGAGAAGTGGGCAGCAGACGCAACGATATTCGATGGAATCGTGTCGCACATCGTGTTATACTGCTCGGAGATATTGTTGTAGGTATAGCGCTGCCGGCCAATTTCATCTTCAATACTGCGGATGGAGGCCGTCAGTTCAGAGACCACTGAGGAGGTTTTGAGATCAGGATAGTTCTCCACCACCGCAAAGAGGCGGCCAATCACTGAGCGGGATTGCGCCTCAATTTCATTGAGGTCGCCAGGCCCGGCATTCCCGACACCGGAGCGCATCTGTGTCACTTTTTCAAGGGTCTCTTTCTCAAATTTTGCATAACTCTGCACTGAGCCAAGGAGCTGATTGATCATATCCAGCCGTTTTTTCATTGCAACGCGAATTTGCCCCAGTGTTGCTTCTGATGAGTTCTTCAGACTCTGGAACCGGTTATAGATGCCAACTATCCAGAAGATCATTACAATAAGAACAACAACCAGTATTCCGCCAATAATCCATCCAATCATACTATCACGTAATAGAAATGATGGGTTGGCAGGGAATTTAACTCTGCCTCTGGAAATACATTACCGTTTTTTCCTGGATTCCCTGCGCAATATGTCATCCTTTGCCTGCAACACACTGTCTCTCACCGTCTCGGATTCGTCACGGGAGAGACGGCGCAGGAACGGAAGGATACGCAGATCCCCCAGCTGGCCTAAGGCCCACACGGTTTTGAACCTGACCCGCCAGTCTTCATCGTCCAAGAGTGCAATCAGAGGTTCAATAGCCCGGCTATCATTCATCCATCCAAGGGAATGGGCAGCCCCCCACCGCAGAGATGGATTATCTGAGTGCAGGTTTCCGATGAAATAGGCAAACATCTCTTCTCTCTTTTCATCTCTCGTCTTCATATGACTCAGCATGCGCGCGCACGCTCTTTAAACCGTGGGTGGGTAGCGGGTATCAGAGAGGGAATTGATTTAAAAAGGTTCAGGTGATATGGAGATGAGAGTGAGTTGGATATGTCATATTATCGGCCTGAGATCGAGATGATGAAGAGAGACGAACTTGATACCCTCATCGATGAGCGTATCAGATACACCGTCCGCTATGCTGCAGATCATTCACCTTTTTATCAGAAATGGTTTAAGAATCATAATATCGACCCAAAAACGATCCGCGAACATGAGGATCTGCTTGAATTACCGATCATCGATGGCAAGACCATCCGTGCCTTCCAGCCGCCGGTCGCGGATGCATTTTATTTTAAGAGTGCGCCGTGGAATGACATATTTACCATTCATGAAACCAGCGGGACGTCCGGCACTCCCAAGGCCTTCTTTTTAATGTGGGACGACTGGGAGCGTTACGCAGAGAAGTATGCACGCGCATTCGTATCGCAGGGGTTTGGCCCCGGCGATCGGGTGGCTGTCTGCGCCAGTTACGGGATGAACGTCGGTGCAAATACCATGACACTTGCAGCTCACAACATCGGGTTTACCGTCATTCCTGAAGGTAAGTGCACATTTCCCGTTCGTTTTATTCATAACTACCACCCGACCGCAATCATCGGGAGCGTATTTAAGCTTCTTCGCCTCGCCGACCGACTGAAGGCGGAGGGAATTGACCCCAAAGAATCAGGTTTACAGAAACTCGTCGTAGGCGGAGAGAGTTTTGCCGAAGAAGCACGGGTATATCTGGACGAGGTGTGGGGCATCCCTTCCTACAATACCTATGGTAGTACTGAAGGCACAATGTGCGGCGAGTGTACGATAAGAAACGGCCTCCATGTGCCTGAGGATCTGGTGCATGTGGACATGTATGACCCGAAGCTCCGTGGTTTTGTGCCCGATGGCAAGAGCGGGAGAATCGTGCTGACTACTCTTATTCCGGAAGGGGAAAGAAGCGGGAATCTGCTCATTAACTACGACACCGAGGACGTCTCGGAGGTTATTTCCCGGGATTCCTGCACCTGCGGACGAACCCATATGCGGGTCAAAAATCCAATGCGTGAGGCAGAAACGATTCATATAAGTGATATCCCCATTAACCGGGTGGATATTGAAAAAGGGGTGTTCCAGCGAGACAATATGGAGTATCTCTCCGGTGAATATGAGGCATTTGTCTACAGCGACGAGGACAGTGGCACTGTAACGCTGAGAGTCAGCCTGGAATGCGATGATCCTGAGACCTGTGACCGACCGATGGTCAAAGAAAACTTTCTCTCAGCTCTCTTTCAGGAAAAACCATTACTCAGACATCTTTACACCGATGGAACACTGGATGTCCTCTTTCAGTTTTCATCCATCGGCGATCTTGAACTCTATCGTTTGAAAGGACGCCCAAAACGCCTTGTTGACAGAAGAAACTAAGATGCGTCATTGGGTATCGGTATAATCAAATATATTCATTTTTTTCCGTGTGCCATCGTGCCATTGACAAAGAACCGGTCATTGATGCTGACAATCTCAGAATCATCATCACCCTCACGATTCTCAACAAAACTGGCCGGATATACCGCCGGCATTAAAGGAAAGCGATACTCATTGATTGTAGTATATGATGCAGTGTTGTGTCTGAGGCGGGAAGCCCCGCATCATTTTTGTAGGTTTCCCCCTAATCTGAACCTATGAACGAACAGCGCCAATTTACCTATTATCCATCGGATTTTGGAATTATTCCTGTAGATGTCTGCCACATGGATCTAACATTTGATGTGTATGATACCCAAACCGTGGTTCATTCCGCAATGAAACTCAGGGCGCATGATACTCCGGTTGAGACCCTGACCCTGAATGCAAAAAATCTGGAAATACTGCATGTGTCTGTTTCC
>CAZFXY010000149.1:0-3468 GCA_964523185.1 uncultured Methanoculleus sp. | reverse complement strand
CAGCAGCATCTGCAGCATCGGCACCACGATACCTGAAGAACGAAACACAGAAAATAGCAAAAATATCGAAAATACCAAAAATACCTGAAGAGGAAGGACACCAAAACAATCTCATACCAAAAAACAACCAGAGACCAGGGATGGTCCGATGATTCTGTCTTTTGCAGGTGAATATTAAAGAAATACGCTAAAAGCGCTTTAGAACGTGTTTTTCTGAAGGCAAAGGATGCAAGGTAGTATGAGGTCTTTGTAAGGGTGAAGGAGCAATAGAGAGACCCTGGTGTGGCCACTTATCGCCCATACAATAAAATAATGTATAATTTAACTCAAGTTATGGACGAAGTCCACTACCGCCCTGAATACTAATTGTTTCACCGGTTATATACTTACCATCCGTTGATAAAAATACACAGAGTTTTCCAATATCTTCTTGGGGATCTGCAAATCTTTGCATTGGAATTCCCTGAATTGTTTTTTCATAGAGTTCTGGGTATTCGACTTTCCAATTTTCTAAAGCTTCAGTCATAGCCAGTGGACAAACAACATTAACATTAATACCAAATTCTCCCCACTCAGTAGCTGTTACTCTTGACATTCCCCGGATACCTTCTTTCGCTGCGGCATATGAACTTTGACCGGGTCTGCCTGCTAAACCAGCACCTGAAGCAAAGTTAATGACACTCCCTACACTTTCTTTTAAATGAGGAAAAGCAAAACGCATATAATTAAAAGCTCCATAGAGCCCGGTATTAATGGCTAAATCAAAATCTTCTTTGGTATGATCCGCGAGCATAAGACCTGATTTAGATGCTTGGGCATTATTTACTATCACGTCAATCTTGCCGAATTTTTCAATCGTTTGATTAACAGCACTTTCAACAGCTTTTTCGTCTCCACCGTCAGCAACTACAGCGAATACGTTAACACCATAATCTTCTTCTATTTTTTGTTTAGCTCCTTCTAATTTAGATAATGTTCTCCCGGTGAGTACCAGGTTTGCTCCCTCATTAGCATACGCTCTACTAATTCCATACCCAATACCCGATCCGCCACCGGTAACGATGACAACTTTGTCTTGCATTTTCTTCATATTATTGCCTCCCAGATATTTTACTCAATGATAATAGATGAACAACTCACACCATATAATAATATCATAATTACCCTGCTATCGATATCGTATTTATATATAAAAAAGAAGGCCTAAGCCTTCTAAATTATAATTAATACGCACTCCAACCGCCATCTAAAGCAATACATTGACCATTTACATAGCTTGAGTCTTCACTTGCTAAGAATAATGCAACGGAAGCTACTTCTGTTGCAGTACCTTCGCGAGGATTTCCAGAGATTCCCGTCATAACCATTTCCATGCCTGATTGATTTATATTTTTCATAAATGTACCCGTTCCAATTTCAGTTGCAATCCCCCCTGGACAAATAGCATTACACCTAATATTTTTCTTAGAATACATAAACGCGGTATTCTTTGTTAGACCTATTAAAGCATGTTTACTCGCGGTATAAGCTGCACCAGCACGAGCCCCAAATAGTCCACCTAATGATGAAATGTTAATGATATTTCCATTACCTTGCTTTTGAAATATATTAACTGCTTTTCTCGTTGAGTAGAAAGGCGAGAAAACGTTTAAGTCGAATAATGTATGTAACATCGCATCAGTTACATCGCCGACGGGACTAAAATCATCCATTATTCCTGCATTGTTGACTAAAATATCTAATTTACCTTCTGCTTCATAAACGGTATCAACCATAGCTTCCGTTTCTTTTTGTGACATCAAATCAACCGTTAACGGTTTAATCTTCCCTGCAAAACCTTTGGCTTCTTCTGCAAGTTCTAATAATTTGTCTTCACGTCTGGCTATTGCATAAACGGTAGCACCTTCTTTGGCGTAAAGATAAGCGATAGCTCTTCCCATACCACTACTTGCGCCAGTAACAATTGCGATTTTACCTTCTAACTTCATATACAATTCCTCCTTTGGTAGCTGGTTAAGTATTAAACATGTCTGCAGAGTTATTATGCCCTATCAGTTAGTTTTATATAACAAATACTATTTCTTTATATTTAATTCCTCATTCAACCCAAACGGAAATATTACCTTACCACCTTTGCCTCTAGACAAACACATTCTAAAGCGCTTTTAGCGTTTTTCTTTAATATTCACCTGCAAGTGACCGAATCATTGGACCATTCCCTGCAGCTGCAACGATCTGTTGGTACCATCGCGTCAATAGAGACCAAAACTCCGCAGACACCTCAAGACAAATAAGCCCATTGTAACCAGATATTAAGAAAATAACCGCGAAATATGGATTTAAAAAGTTCACCCAGGCTCAATCCAGGCCTACCCCCGACTTACCCGGGACCCATCCTTGACTTACCGCACAACCCACGGAAAGACATGCCATCCTCAAATATTTTATCCAAATAATCTATCAAAATAGCCCATAATCCACCGTTTGATATCATTATCAAGTCCGATATAAGAGGCAAATAAAAGGTCAGAATATCCAATTGCGAGTCAAATCTAAAAAATATCGTGAATCTGAAAGGATTTCCGAGATACCTTTTCAAATATTTAGTAGTGATATCGTTGGTTTTGTCTGCTATTTTGGGGGATTTGAATGAAATGAGATACCTATGGTGTCACCATACAGATCACAAATACTCAGTCTCATATGGAAAGAGACGTTCTTTACAACCTTGAAATACGATTCACACTCCCCAGTTTGCCCCCACAACATCTGTTGTTGCACTATGTCTATGAGTGTATCCAAAACTCACTACAACCGTTTCTACCATCTCACGCAGGATTCCAGATCATGAATGGCATTAGACAGAAATACACAGATTAGCTTTAAATTAACGTCAATTCCTAAAATATCCATAATTATCCAGGATCCTTGAAATAATTTTTAATTTCGCCAACATGCTCATAAACCGTATGATGATATACATAAGAGATGTTTGATTTCATTTCATTTTCTAAAAAAGAGAGCCATCCTACACACACGAAGAATTGCCCTCATCCTTCAAAATGGAAACCAAATGCTTTCAGAGTCCAGATTCAAATATTACGGGAATATACCGGCCATATAAATACACAACATTACATTTCAGCCACACCATTGCACCCGCTGCAACCATCAGAACAAATGAATGAACCACTACCATCATCTCAAAAATGAACCAGCAAGCAATCAAGCAAGGAGGCAGGCAGGCAGGCAGGCAGGCAGGCAGGTCAATCAACATCCAATAGGAAAAACAGCATATCTATAATAGTCATCTTTCAAGGAACGAGCGAGTCGCCCCTATCCAATCCCCTTACTTTAGCGTTAGAGCATCACCTGCACCACAGTCCAGGCGCATGTGACACCCACATACCCGAATAGCCGAAAAGAGATACAACTCCTATATCTCAAATTTACCATCTGTGAATACGC
>CAZFXY010000148.1:0-3504 GCA_964523185.1 uncultured Methanoculleus sp. | reverse complement strand
GACCTCCTCCGCGAACTGCTCGATACCATTCCCCGATCCCCTCCCGATGCAGACAAAGGCAAAAGGCGTGGGACATTTGACCTCAGGTGGTGGCTTGACAAACACCACATTGCCGTAAGATCCGAGCGGCTCTGGCAGGGGGGCACCCTCTTTTCTCTTGCCCAATGCCCCTTCTCCAGCGCCCACACCGACGGTGCGTTTGTCATCCAGTTTGCAAACGGTGCCCTCTTCGCCGGATGTCATCACGACTCCTGCGGTGGCGGGACACAGCGCTGGCAGGAACTCCGGGCGATGTATGACGGGGCGAAGAAACCCGCAGAGGGAACCGGAAAGAACCGCATGAAACCGAACCCTGAAAAATCAGTGCAAAAAGCGGGTCGGGCTGCACCCCCCGGCCCGATAGAGGAAAAACCAATACCCGAGGAAGAGCATCGCCGACAGGCATCTGCCCTCCTTGAAAAGGGCGACCCGCTCTCGTTCATGCTTGAGACGTTCAGCAGTGACCACGTAGGAGATCTATCTGTCGCGGAGTGCCTCGTCATGTCGATTGCATCACAATCGGTCGTAAACACCAACGGCATTCACGTCTCGGTCTCCGGGAACTCCGGCAAGGGAAAGAGCCATGCCTGTTCAACGATGCTCCGGCAGGTACCAAATGCATACCGGCTCGCCGGCACCGTGAGTGACAAGGCCCTCTATTATAATACCAACATTCAGGCGGGCACCGTCTTCCTCTTCGACGACGTGGCCCTCTCTGACGATCTCCAGGAGATCCTGAAGTCTGCGACTGCCGCATTCAAGGAACGCATCGAACACCAGACGCTCACATCAGACCGGCAATTAAAGGTCTGCTCCATCCCGGAACGCTGTGTCTGGTGGCTTGCCAAGGTGGAGAGCGTGGGAGATGATCAGGTGATGAACCGGATGCTCTCCGTCTGGATCGACGACACAACGGAACAGGACCAGCGGGTCCTTGACAATCTCCGGGAGCATGAAGCAGTTGAGGGCGAGGTGCCGGGTTGCGATGACGACGTCCTTGTCTGCCAGGCGATATGGGACTCCCTGAAGAAATCGCCGGTTACCGTTCAGATTCCTTTTGCCCGGAGTGTGCGGTTCTCTTCATTGCAGAACCGGCGCAACCCGAACATGCTCTTTGACCTCATCAAGGCCCATGCCTTTCTCTTCCGGTTTCAGCGGGAAGGATTCACGACGACAGACGGCGGCGAGGCCATCCGGGCAACCGTTGATGACTTTAACGCTGCGGCCCGGCTCTACCGTGAGCTCCATAACGAGGCGGGAGGGCAGGAGACAAAGCTCACGAAAAACGAGGCAGCGGCACTGAAAACGATGGACGCCCTTGACATGCCGGAGTTCACGGCCCGGGAGCTCCAGCATCCGCTTGGTGTCTCCTATCACCAGATCCGCCGGGTAATGCACGGTTACACCAGCCGGGGACGGACGTATTCCGGTCTCCTGGAGAAGTGCCCTGCTCTCTCATACATGGATGTGACCACCACAGTGGACAGCATCACCGGCCCGGTCCGGAAACGTGAAAATGTCTACACCTTTGACCGGGAGATCTACCGGCGATGGAATGGATCGGTGGCCGTCTGGCTCGACCGGACACCGCCTGGCGGGGATGACACCAAAGATCATGGGGATGGACACCCGCCCACTGATGAGGGGGATGACGTTAGCGGTATAGCGGCGGGATGGCGGCAGCTTAGCGGCACGTGCCGCCAAGGTAAAACCGATTCATTCCAGGCGAATGCTACAGATCGAAGGGATAATAGAGAGACGTTTCTTCAAGAGAATAGGGCTTCGCGGCAATCCTTACCCCCACAGCATCCGGTTGACTCCCCTGCAGATGAGGGCCCGGGGGGGTGCGCCCAAAGAAATACCGCTAACCAGATCGCTTCCTGTGCAATTTCAGCCGGGAATGGGAATAAAAGCTCTGTCGTCGCATTTAAGGATAGCGGCACCTGCCGCCAGGTGGTACAATCTGCTGTACATGCCGCTAACAAGGGCAGGCCACCTGCCTCCAGCGATGGACGCCCGTCCGGTATCATTCCCCTGCCAGGTCTTCTTTCACCCAAAGAGTTCATTCGGACGGCAAAGGATCTGGGGAGCTGTTCCGTCTGCGGTGGGGGCAGGGTTGCCTGGTGGTCAGAGAAAGAACGAACGGGAATCTGTGAGAGGTGTTATGCGAGATTGTTGCGGGAAAAGAACTGGGGAGACGGGGTCATGTGAGAGGCAGTGTGTGACTGGAGAGCACGAAACAGATTGCCTGCCGTTCAAATCAGCTGAAAAATGAATTGCTGTGTAAAATAAGCTGTTAAAAAGGAGCTGATGTAAAAAAAAAGCTGTGTACAAAAAGGAATTACTTTGGAGGGATGATCAAGTGAGGCTGCTGCATACATTGTTTACGGTAGACGTTGAGGACCATTGGACTGCAAAATGGTCTATATTTTGCGTTCAATCGCTTAGGTGCGGCGTATTGCCGATATTTGCCCTTATAATGCATTCATGCAACCGTCTCGTCCGATGAGGTTTTATTCGATGTCGATAAAAATGGAATATGGAATCATCCATGAATAAAGAAATTGTCTGGTTAGAAGATCCGTTACAATATTCATATCTCCGTGAATCCCTGTACCGAACCACCCGTCCGAAAACGATCAAACTGAAAACTCCGATCTGGAACGACCAGGCAAAGATCATCGGGTATGAGATTTTCAACCGGAAATATGCGCCGGCACAAGATACGTATGCAAGGCGTGTGTGGTGGTTGAAAACCCACGACCGTGATTTGGATCCTGAAGGAGTGTATAAAAGACGCCATCCATGTGAGGCAGTTGTCCCTCAGTCTATTGGTATTGGGGTCGAGAGCATATTCCTCGAAAATATTCGATAATTATCATGCCTGATCTGGTGCCCCACCGGACACCGGTTAATTTTGATCTGTTTCCAAGGACGCCTGTTAAAAAAATAAGCGCAAATAAGCGACAGATCCATATGTGATGATATGTAACACGGCGTTACGGTGGTGGGGCATGGAACGTGATGATTTTTTCATACTCATTAACGGGACGTGCCCGCATCCATCGTTTTGTTTATTCAGCATCTTGTAAAGGCCTGTGCTTTACAAGAAGCCCGAATTGCTGAACACCTGAGCCTCCAAAATACCAAACCCGAAAATCGTATTGCGAGGTTCAGGCTCCATAAAGAGAACATTCTTCGCTTCATGAAGGATTGCAGGATTCCCTTTACCAACAACCCGGCTGAGCGTGATGTGAGAGTGGTCAAAGTTCAGCAGAAAATTTCCGGGACATTCAGGAGTGCAGAAGGTGCATCCAACTTCTGCCGAATTCGGGGATACATTTCAACGGTGAAGAAAAATGGTGTGCCAGTGCTCGTGTCAATCAGAGGAGCATGTGTGGGAAATTTATTTCCTTCTGCTGAAATTGAGAGGCCCGCCTGATTAGTTACCATTTATTTAAATAC
>CAZFXY010000147.1:0-3509 GCA_964523185.1 uncultured Methanoculleus sp. | reverse complement strand
CAGGATCTCCGCCATGTCAAGGCGACGTCATAACCAGCTAGACCACGAGCCCCTGTGCCTACATACCTGCGCATTGTAATTATAAAAATTATTGGGTTTGTTTCTACCCTCAACGAATATGCGACGGCCGGATACCGGAATTATTCATCACATCCCAGGCATGTGCGTGTCAGGCATGTGCGTATCGAATATATGTCGGTATCAGGCATGTGCGCACCAGGTGTGTGCGTATCGAATACGTGGATGTCAGATATGAGCGTAGCGTGCGGTGGAGACGCCATTGATCTTGACAATCTCGTCCATCGCTTCCTGTGGGACTGCCGCATCCACGTTCAGTACCATGATCGCCTCCTGACCGGGTTCGTTGCGGCCGACCTGCATGCCGGCAATATTCACCCCATATCGGCCGATGATGGTTGCAAACTGGCCGATGACACCGGGGACGTCACGGTGACGTGAGATGACCACATCGCCGCCGGGTGTCATGTCGGTCATGTACTCGCCAATAGCCACGATGCGGGTCTTGTCTGCCGAAGAGACATTGCCGGAGACAGACTCTTCCATCATATCGGTCTTCACCGTGATGGTCATGATATTGGTAAATCCCTTTGACTCGGTGGTGACGCTCTCGCTCAAACGAATCCCGCGTTCCGTTGCGACAAATTCTGCATTCACGATGTTGACCGGCTCCTGAAGAATCGGGTCAAGCATGCCCTTGAGGGCAAGGCGCGTGATATATTTAGTATTCCGACCGAATTCTGCTGCCTTGCCGCCATACTCAATCTCAATGGATTTGATTCTGCCGTCAATTAACTGAATAAGGAGTTTCCCCATCTTCTGTGCCAGACGTGCATACGGCTCGATTCGCTCCTGCTGGTCAGCAGGCACCATCGGCGCGTTCACGACAAAGCGCCCTGAGCCGCCTTCAAGCACCTCAATACACTGCTTTGCAACAGAAACTGCAACATTCTGTTGTGCCTCAACCGTGGAAGCGCCAAGGTGCGGAGTGGTAATGACCTGAGGGAGCATGATGATGCGCTGGCCTCCGGGAGGTTCTGACTCGTAGACATCAAGCGCCGCCCCTGCAACTTTGCCTGCTTCAATGGCATCGGCGAGTGCCTCTTCATCAATAATGCCGCCACGGGCACAGTTGATGATGCGCACGCCGGTCTTCATCTGCGCAATCGTGTCTGCATTGATGAGATGGCGCGTTTCTTTCACAAGGGGAGTGTGAACAGTGATGAAATCTGCCTGTGGGAAGAGTTCTTCCAGAGTGACTACTTCGACACCGAGCTCCTTGGCCCGCTCACGGTTGATATATGGATCGTAGGCGATACAGCGCATCTCAAGGGCATTTGCCCGGGTAGCCAGTTCCTGCCCGATTCTTCCGAATCCGACAATACCGAGCACCTTGTTATTGAGCTCGACACCCATGAACTGTGAGCGTTTCCACTCCCCTGCTTTGACCGATGCTGTTGCCTGCGGAATATTCCGGGAAAGTGACATCATCATGGCAAGGGTGTGCTCACACGCAGCGAGGGTGTTCCCTGACGGTGCGTTTGCAACGATGATGCCCTTCTCGGTAGCTGCATCAAGGTTAATATTGTCAACACCTGCACCGGCCCGTCCAATAAACTTCAGCCGGTGTGCTGCTGCGATCACCTTTGCGGTGACTTCAGTCCCGCTGCGCACCAATAGTCCGTCATACGCGCCAATATTCTCAATCAGTTCTTCTTCGGTGAGGCCCGTCTTCACATCGACATTGCAATATTCACGAAGGATGTCGACGCCTTCATCTGCCAGCGGGTCACTGACCAGTACTGTAAATTCTCTCACTATTTTTCCCTGGTACATGTTGCTCTCTGCTGATATTCATGGTTTGCCCGCATCCTCTGGTGGCCGAAGGGATGAGGTATCGGATCTACATTACCGGGGAATAACACGCAGTACAATCCTACACATCCAAACAATTTCGGAGACATGGGCCATTAACTTGAATAACTCTCCGGGGGGAAACACAACCAATCATCGTGGTGATTATCCACAGTGGTAACAAAAAGATCCAGGTGACCTGTGAGTATGACAAAATACCCCACTATTCTGTGGCTTGATGAAATCAAGAAAGAGGATATCCCTTCCGTCGGTGGAAAGGGCGCATCTCTTGGAGAAATGGCCTCAGTCGGTCTGCCGGTTCCAAACGCATTTGTGGTAACGGCACAGGCGTTCCGTTGGTATATCGAGAATGCAAAGATTGACAAAAAAATATTCTCACTTCTCTCAGGGTTGGACGTTGACAACTCAGATCTTCTGGAGAAGACGGCAGCAGATGTGAGAGCTATCGTCATGAAGACCCCGGTGCCGGACGAAATCAGGGCGGATATCACCCGCTCATATACACAGCTGGGTGATAATGTCATCGTTGCTGTCCGTTCCAGTGCAACCGCAGAGGATCTTCCCGAAGCCAGTTTTGCCGGCCAGCAGGATACCTACCTGAACATAAAGGGCGTTAATGCACTCATTGAATCTGTTCAGAAGTGCTGGGCGTCCCTGTACACTGCACGCGCGGTTTACTACCGTGCCAAACAGGGGTTTGACGATTCCCTCGTTGACATCGCTGTCGTTGTGCAGGAACTGATCTTTTCAGAGAAGGCCGGTGTGCTATTCTCGTCCCATCCGGTCACCGGTGAACCGACCTCTATCATCGAAGGTTCATGGGGTCTGGGAGAGTCGGTTGTCTCAGGATCTGTTTCGCCTGACAACTATGTCTTTGACCAGCGGTCCGGGCGGATCATTGACCGCCGTATTGCGACTAAGAAAACTGAAATTCTGGCAGATGGCGAAAACGGAACAAAGGAAGTGCCTGTCTCCCCAGAGCGGCAAAATGCCACGGTGCTTTCGGATACCGAGATTGCCGCCCTCGCAAAGTTTGGTAAGGTATCTGAACTGCATTATGGTGTACCACAGGATATGGAGTGGGGCATTGTCGGCGACACCATCTATATTCTTGAGTCACGACCTCTCACCACGATTGTCGGAAAAACTGGTGCAGATAAGAAAACTGAAATTATCGGCGGCAATATCATCCTCGAAGGCAAGGGTGCATCACCCGGGATTGCAACAGGTCGTGTCGTCATTGTCAATGGGGTAAAAGATCTCGGACGGATAAAAGACGGTGACATCATGGTCTCAAAGATGGCCAATCCTGACATTGTGCCCGGTATGCGTAAGGTACGCGCCATCATTACCGATGAAGGTGGCAAGACCTGCCATGCAGCGATTGTGTCCCGTGAACTGGGTACGCCTGCAGTCGTCGGGACAAAGACAGGCACCCATGTCCTCAAAGAAGGAGACATCGTGACGGTAGACGGTGAGAAGGGCATCGTCTATGAAGGGGCAGTCAGGGCATCAGAAAAGGTTTCTTCCGCCGCTGCCGTGGGAGCATACCCTGCACCGTCCATCATCACCGGCACCTCCGTCAAGGTCAATGTCTCCCTTGCCGAGGCTGCCGC
>CAZFXY010000146.1:0-3581 GCA_964523185.1 uncultured Methanoculleus sp. | reverse complement strand
GTTGGTACTTTGGGGTAAACCTGAGAGGAGGGGTTCGTCAAATTTTAAAGTACTGGATTTGGATAATACTGGCCGCAGCTAAAAACCCCTTGGGATGAACAACTGTGTTCAAAGGCGTTTGCATAAATTTCCCAAACAGTGCCTATTATTGTGTCTGCAAGCGTGTCGCTAACATAAACCCAACCTCTTCCAAGCCACTGATCCCGTAAATATCTGGTAATTGAATCAGGAGAGTAACTTTTGTCATGCCTAAATGGTATCGAATTTCCTTCCCAAGATAATACATCTTCACCAATTGCAGATAAAAATCCATTTTGAGCGAGGTTCATCAGGATATCAGAAGCCATTGAATTATAGTTTATCGATACCTTTCCGCCCCTGCTTTGAATATTGTAAATCATCCCTCCAAGAAATGCCACCGCATTTTGACGAAGAAATCTACAATTTGAAAAGTCGATTTGGAGATTGCGAGTGTCCTTATATTCATTCCAAATATTGAAAAGAGTTTTAAAATCAGATGGGTTGTCATTGATTGTAGACAAAATCAACGTTTGATTCATTTATTCTCCATGAATTATTGAATTGTTTAAGTGCCTCACCCAAATATATTACTTTTAGCAAAAATAATATTTGGTTTATTTTTCACAATCAAAAAATACTGAATAGGGCTGATGCATGAATTGTTTGCTGTAGACAATGAGGGCAGTTGGACTGCAAAAATACCTATGTTTCGTGCTTAATTGTCACCGAAGTATCATTTATTGCCCATATTTGCGAATGAAATTCATTCGTGCAAAAGCCTTGAATATTGTAATTATATCAATTCACTTAAATCTTGCTTCAACTTCCTAAACAACATTTGCTACTCTTCACCCCTCTTCGCCTCACCCGCAGACAGATCCATCTTCAGCACCGCCTGCTCATTCAATGCCACCAAGCACCCTGCACAATAAACCGCACCAAAGGCGTTCATTGACCGACAGCGGGGACACATCACCGGATTCAGCGTGGTCGGGCCCTTCACATCTAAATCGGTGAATCCCGTATTCTCCAGCATCTTCCGCTCAATGTCGCCACCGGAGAGGTGGGCATAGACCCCCCGGCATGGCACTGCTCTTCTCCCACCCAGCGACGAACCGGAGCTTCATCTCAAAGAGACCTTTTGAGGTGTCATCGGCCCGCACGAGAACCATGAGCCGTGCCCTCCCTTCTCCGATCCATAAACCAGAGCGTAAGAACAAATCACGCACCTTATCATCGAAAACGCACATCTATCAGTCAATGACCATGATACGGTACGCTACCCGGCACGCACCTGCTATTATCCGGGGGGAATGTCACCATTGCCTGTGAATGCAGTCAGTGCGGGAACTGCTGCAGTAACATGCAGCTCGTCCATACTATCAAAGAAGACCGCGGCAACTATACCTTTGTCATCTACAACTACTATTCCGGCGATGTAAAGGAAGTACGTGTTGACGCGGACAAGATTGCCCTCTACGAAGACAAAAGCAGTCTTTCAGACCTCCCCCAGGCATGCCCCTTTCTGCGGTTTGATAAGGACACCGGTAAGGCATGGTGCACCGTCCATCTGACCCGCCCGGAAGTCTGCCGTGATTACTGCTGCTGGCGTCTTATCATCCGTGATGCACAGGGCAGGCGGGCCGGACGGGTGCTGTATCAGCGGACGTTTCTATCGGATACTGCTGAACTCGAAGGGCTCTGGGGGCAAATAAAACCCACACTAAACGATCTTACTGACCAGGAGTGGGATGATGCCCTCATCAAAAGCCTCACAGCAGCCGGATACCGTGTGCAGCAGTAATTGCCGGAAGAATGGAATATACGGGGCGGCATTTCCTTCCGTATGGATGTCCTATCCATGCGAGTACCCTCTATCCATCTTTCAGTGCCTTCTTCAACGCTGCCCGTGCCAGCAGGCGGGTGGAATCAAGCACCGGCAGCGGGCAGTCATCCGGGTCAACGAGGAGAGAGAGTTCAGCGCAGCCGAGGATTACTGCATTACACCCCCGTTCCCCGAACGTTGCAATCACTTCATTGAAAAAGAGACGGGATTCCGTGGTATATATCCCGTTGACCAGCTGACGGAGAATAATGACATTAATTCGATCATGATCCTTTTCATCCGGCGTTTCAACGGAGATGCCGAGCCGACCAAGTTTTCCAGAATAGACCGAACCCTTCATCAGATCCTTTGTTCCCAGAATACCCAGTCTGGTATACCCCCGTAATTGTGCCTCCGCTCCAACGGCATCCACAATGTGTATCCACGGGACAAAGGAGGCGTCTGCCACTCGTTCAAAGGCCTCATGAATTGTGTTCCCCGGTGAGATAAGCAGCTCTGCCCCGATGGAAATGAGTTTTTCTGCTGATGCAATGATCAGCTCTGCCACACCGTTCCAGTTCCCGGACCGGATATGTGCCATATAATCCCCCAGTGGGTAGGTGTGCATGGATACCTCCGGGTGCATATGCTCCCCCATCAGTGCATGTGCCTCACTGCACAGGGTGCTGTAGCAGAGAGCCGCACCTTCAGCGCTGGACGCAACAATCCCGATATGTTTTGGCATGATGACGAACCCCTGTTGGAAGTGAACACCCATCAGCCTTTGTCTGGCACTCCGGTAAGAACCGCATCTTGACGCTGGTGTCATGCCCCTGTCCTGCTCCTGCCCTGCACCGCGTGTTCACTCATCCTGAAAGTATCAAAAAAAGGTTAGAAAACCCCAATGGGGCATTCCAACGAAAAAATGGGTAATAAATTATTTTTTGATTCGTTCGCAAATGGTGTCCATCATCTCAGGAGCCCGATCCTTCAGACCGAACGCAAGGAAAGCAGCGATGCCGACACCAGCTCCAATACCTACTCCCCATGCGATGGGAACAAGGAAGGTGTAGATGATGGTCAGATCGATGAGCAGTTGAGAGAGGGCGAGCATGACAATGACGAAATAGAAGAATACTCGCATAATCATGATAGCAGTGCCAAAGAACTCAATTCCCCGGGGTTTGCCCCATGCCTCTGCAATATCGGCGAAGTAATCGACCAGGATAAATCCCCCAACGAGAATGATGAGGAACATTACAACGTGCGGCAGATAGAGAACAACGCTGTTGATGAGATCCGTGAGCATCATTAACCCAAGCACATTTGACGCCGCAAGAATGGCTATAAGGTAAACAAACCATCTGACGACAAGGTCGAAGAGATGCACGATTTCCATGCCGTAATTCTCAATTGCCTTGCCTACACTTGTTTTTCGGAGCGCATCATCAACTCCAACTCTATCAAGGACTTTCGATATGAGTTTTCCCAGGAACCTCCCCACAATCCAGCCAATAATCAGGATGATGATTGCAGCAATGAGCGCCGGGAGAAACGATACCACCGGTAAAGCCGTCAGCATCACTGCGTCTGAAATTGACGAACCCATCTCTGCAAAGAAACTCGTTACAGTCATAATACCACAACCACTCAATATGGAGAAGTACTATATATAAATATTTCAAAACGGCGAATCTAATCAAGCGATTTTGTTGTCTGATATGATAATTCAATG
>CAZFXY010000145.1:0-3600 GCA_964523185.1 uncultured Methanoculleus sp. | reverse complement strand
CTTCAACAGAATCCGCATACATTTTGCCGGTAAAGTGACAGCGTTCGCAGCCTTCGCCGTGGCATTCACGGCAGTGCCATCGTGTCTGTGGAATGCCCCGTTCGTATTTCCGGTATCTTCCATAGATATAGATGGGGTTGATCTCGATTTCAACACTGTTATCCGCCGGGTTGCAGACAGCCACCAGATCCGGGCGCTTGAAATCAACTTCAGAACCGCTTCTGGCAGAGAAGGCCTTGCCCACCTCACGATTGAACTGTGCCTTCAGGGTTTCCGGCGAGGTAAGGCCAAGGTCACTCCAGACCATCTCTTCGCTTTCTGCCATAATGGGCGGCATACGGCAGCCGACCAGAAGCGTTGAAAATTCAATGCCGGAAACACCCTCTTCTATTTTTTCTGCCCACGTCTCTGTTTCATCAAACATGTTTCCACAGATCCAGCAGGGCTTTGTCTCTTCTGTGTACGGCTGATCATCTTCGAGTGCAAGTGCCGTACGTAGTGCTCGCCCCCGTTCTTCATTGGCAAGCCCGAATGAGCGCTTCCCAAAGAATCTTCCGAGGCAATGGTTGCATATGATTCCATATGCAAGTATTTCCCGCGTATCTTCGATTATTCCGATGATTTCTCCCTCCTATCCATTTCATTGAGAACCACCGTGATGGTATGGTCTGCATGAAGAACCGCTGGACCGACCGAAACACGCGGCAGATGGCTGGTGGCTGCACTCTCACTCCCGGAGAAATTCTGGTGATCTGAGAGGAGATAGGCTGACGGAAGCTCCTGCATATCCCTGATATCTGTACCGCTTTCATCAAGAAGGGCCGGACTGCATTCTGTGAGGAGATATTCAAGACCTCCCCTGCGAACATACACCCCCGGTGTTGATTCACGGAATTCTTCATCACAGGGTAATGCAAGCGCCTTTTTGATGAGCGCTCCTGCACTCCGTTCGTCCGGACTCAGGTACCTGAGCGCATCCCCTTTGAATAACACGGTCTTTGGAGGATCTGGTTCGCCCAGCATCACCAGATAACATTCCACACCACGCCTGAGGTCATGGGAAAGGAAAAATGATGCATTCATACACCGGCAAAGGACATCCATTCTTCCTGCTGCCCCCGGCATATCATTAAGAGAAAAATCTCCGTCGGTCCGGGCGAGATGTCCGATGATGATAAACTGTTTCATACCCGTTACATCCCGCCGAATTTCTTCATCATACGCTGCATATTGAACTTACCCTGTCCCCCACGCATGGCCTTCATCGTCCGTTGCATTGTTTTGTAATATTTAATTAACTCACGCACTTCTTCAGGGGCGGTCCCGGAACCGGTTGATATCCGCTGAATTCGTGAACCGCTTATAATACCAGGATTGTCAAGTTCTTCGTTTGTCATCGAATCCATGATATATTTAAAGCGGTCCATCTTCACCGATGTTACATCAAAGGCATCCTGGGGGAGGTCGACATTTCCCAGCGGGAGCATATTCATGACCTGCTTCAACGGCCCCATTTTTTTCAGAGCCTCAAGCTGCTTGTACATGTCACGAAGGGTAAACTTCCCTTTAAGCATCGCATTGACGTCCACATCCTCAGGAGAAATTGCCTCTTCGGCACGTTCGATCAGTGCTCTGAGGTCTCCCATACCAAGCAGGCGGGATATGAATCCATCCGGGTCAAACCGTTCGAGGTTTTCTATTGTTTCGCCACTACCGACGAATACAATGCCTGAGCCGGTCTCTGCCACTGCAGAAAGAGCACCGCCACCCTTAGCGGTACCGTCCATTTTGGTAATGATGACACCGTCAATGTCTATTGCCTCGTGGAACCTGCGAGCCTGTTCCCGTGCCTGCTGGCCCAGTGCAGCGTCAATGACAAGCCAGCGATGGGTGGCCCGGGACAATTGATTGAGGGTAATGATCTCCTCAATCAGTGCATCCTCCAGTGCATGCCTACCCTGAGTATCGATGATGAGCACTTCTGTACCAGCCAGCTCTTTCATACCGCGGGTAACAATGCCGACGGCATCGGTCTCGCCTGGTTCTCCATAACAGGGAACATTGACCTTCTGGCACAGCGTGCTCAGTTGATCATAGGCGCCCGGCCGGAACACATCCGCACAGATGACGCCCACACGCAGTCCTTTTCTCTGGAAAAAACGGGCAAGTTTGCCGGTTGTTGTCGTTTTTCCGCTTCCCTGGAGGCCGGCCATCAGAATGGTCTGAGACCCAAGTCGTACTTCGGCTTCCTCTCCCATCAGGCCAACAAGTTCTTCATATACGATTCTGAGAACATGTTCGCGTGCAGCCATTCCTTTGGGCGGTTCCTCTTCAAGGGAACGTTTTTTGATGGTGTTTGTGAGCTCCATCACAAGCTTCACATTCACATCTGACTGGATCAGCACCCGTTGCAGATCACGCACCAGTTCATCGACTGCTGCTCTGTCGATGACCGGTTTCCCTGCAAGTTTCTTTACTGCATCCTTGAGACCCGTACCAAATCTGTCCAGCATAGTTATTCATCTCCGAGAAGGTAACTGACCACGGCTTTCGGTTCGAACGCAATGATGTCAGTATATGCCTGACCTGTTCCAAGAAACATGATCGGACGGCCGATCGTATGCGCAATGGAGATTGCTGCACCGCCCCGGGTGTCCATGTCAGCTTTTGTCAGCACAACAACGTCTGTTCCCACCGCATTGTTAAATTCTTCTGCCCTGATAACAGCATCATTCCCGGCAACGGCTTCGTCAACATAGGCGATAATGTCAGGGCTAAAGACGCGGCGAATTTTTGCGAGCTGATTCATCAGGTTAGCCCGGTTATGGAATCTCCCGGCAGTATCTGCAAGTACGACATCGATGCCATGAGCCTTTGCATATTGAACCGCATCGAAGAGGACTGCAGACGGATCCGCGCCTTCCTGATGCTGGATGACCTTTACGCCGACACGCTGGGCATGGGTCTGCATCTGTTCGTTTGCACCGGCTCTAAAGGTGTCACCTGAACCAATAACGACCGAATATCCCTCTGCCTTGAGGTAGGCTGCAACCTTTGCAATGGTTGTTGTTTTCCCTGCGCCGTTGACACCCGTAAAAAGGATTTTCACGGGATGTTCATGGGTATCAATGTAGGTGGTGAGCGAAAATCCCTCACCCAGGACATCAAGCAGAGCATCTCTGAGGGCGTGCATCACGAGAGTGTCTATGGAAGAACCGATTTTTTTGGTACTTCCGGCCAGCTTTTTGCGCATCTGTTCTGATATTGCATCCACCGTCTGCAGTGCAACATCATTCTCGAGCAGTATGATCTCAAGCGCCTGAAGTGGTCCTTCAATATTTTTCTCAGAAATATGGACTTCCCGATCTTTTACCAGGGAACGAACTTTTGCAGAAAAAGCTACTTTTTCATTCTTGTTTGCTAAAGGAAGTTCAGATGCCTTCGGCTGAGGTAACTCAGCTGAATGCGAAGGTTGTTTATCCGCTGAGATCTCTTCAGAGGTTGTCTCAGGGGCAGGAGATAATGCTCCTTTGTCCCCTGGTACTTCTTCAATAATAGATTGTTCAATCTCACGGGAAAAAATCCCGCGGACCCCTTTCA
>CAZFXY010000144.1:0-3608 GCA_964523185.1 uncultured Methanoculleus sp. | reverse complement strand
ACGTCCGAATGCCTTCTCGATCATCTCAGGATCGGATGGCATATTCTCTGGATCCAGATCATAGATTGCAACATTTCCTCCCAGACCTTCGGCAAAGCTTCCATACATGTGACTGAGACCCAGTGCCTTGGCAGTGCCAGCACGAGTCATCATCGCAATCTCATAGAGACTCATTTCACGGTCAATGCTCTCAATGTTTGTTGCATCGATGACCTTCTCGCTCCACTTGAATGAATGCAGCAACTCGTCACGCGACGCTTTGCTCATCAGCCACTTGATAATACGTGGATATCGGGTGAACGGACCTGCATTTGGATGATCTGTCGTAATATATGAACGCATTGGATCATTACAGAACAAAGCCAGTTCAAGACCAATTGCCCACTGAATATTACAGACCTTGACATCCTTACCATACACGTATGGAACAATGCCAGCTGCGGTCTCAAGCTCGACATCCACATTTGCCCATTTCAGGTGATTAAGTGCCTGAAGGTGGTGCTCAAAGGGACCGTCTGCTGTCATGGTGGTGGTCTCATCAAGGGTTACAACACCGAGATCAAAGGTGATGTTCTTCTGGCCGTTGACATAATCCATGACTTCCTTCGCCTTGGACTCGAAGTTCCTCCAGCTGTCTCCACCATAGCTGTGGAACTGGAGGTGAGTGTTGTGCAGCACCTGATCACGGCCGAAATCACTGTTTACCTGGTAACCTTCTGCAAGTTTTAGCGTGTCGATGGTGTCAGTGTAGTTGCCGGGGTTTCCGATATTGTTGCCATGGATGTGAATCGAGTGCGGCAGACGGAGATACTCATTGGTCTCAATAAGGCCTTTGATGATCTCAGCGGGGGTTATGTTAAAGTGTGGAACCGGATCATTGATGGTGGTACAGTTAAGGCCCCATCCCCATGCTTCTGTTCCGCCTGGATTGACAACCTTGATTGCAAAACCCTTTGTTGCACGCAGGAGCCATGCAGTATAAGCTGCATTGTTCTCGATTTCATTATTCTTGAGGTATTCAAGCATGAACCAGTTGTTGCCAAGGACAGGCATTGCTGCATTGTCAATGAGGGGGGTATCTCTGATTTCTTCATGAACATGCGGGGAGTGAAGCGGAGGCATAGCAGCCTCCATCACAAAGGAATACCCCATACGTGAATAATCATACCCTGTCTTGAATGTGGACGGGACAGAGAATCCCATCTCAATCCTGGCATTCTTGGCCTGTCTCAAAGGACTCTTGAAGAGTTTGTCTTCAGGCCTGAAGAGGCGGCCCACATTTACCTTTGGTCCAACAACGTGAGAGTGGATATCCACACCGCCAGCCATGACCGTCTTGCCGGATGCATCAATCGTCTTTGCACTGCTGGAGAGAGCAGAGGACTCGACGAATTTACCATCCTTTATAGCTATGTCATGAACCTCACCCTTGATTCCCAAAACAGGATCAAAGACGTGACCATTTTTAATTAAATATTCTCCCATATTCAGGCCTCCAGTTCACACATGCGCTGGTGAATCCTCTCAAAGAGTTCCTCATCAGAGATAACACCCTCAGGCGGATCGACAACTTTTCTGTACTGAATTGGCACATTATCCATACGATAGACAATGCCAGCAACTTCTACACCTACAATACCTACCGGGATATGCAGATCGGAGATCTCACTTGCCATGCAGATATTGGGGTCGATGGTGACCATCGGGTGTTTGCGTACGTGCTTAACTGCTTCAATCGGGAAGTGTGCACCCGCGTCGGTACCGATGTTGATGAATGCATCAATCTCGTCACGCATTGCCAGATCTATGGAACTTGTCTCACCAGGATTCATGTGAGCCATATCCTTCTTTGTCAGATCGATACAATAAGGGAAACCAAACTGCCATGACCATACTGCACCCGGACCGGTGATATTATAGTGGCCCCGCATTGCCATGATGGTCCACTTGGTGGTCTCATTTAGATCACGGGTCAGACTGATGGCTATGTCAACATTGTGATTACGACCATCGGAGTGGCAGAGACCCATACCATAGAAGATCGTTCCAAAGCGGGCGTTCTTCATGATCTCGGCAACTTCAAGGATCTGCTCCTTTTTAATGCCTGCAACAACATCAGGAATATCATCTTCAAACCCACGAACTACCATGCGGAATGCATCAAACAGCTCGTAGTCATGGCCCTGCTGAACCTGCAGGTGGATATCAGAAACGCGTGCAGTGTCCGTGAAACGTGGATCGATACAGATCACTTTACGTCCCATAATACCCTTACCGGTAAAGAAACCTCTTGGGAACATGGAATACCGGGACATGTGGCGCGGGTGTGCATGCGCAGGGTTGGAACCCCAGTACACAACCACGTCTGCACGGTTCTTTGTTTCTCCAAGAGTACAGCTTGGGTAACCGTTGTCAAACATCGCCAGGAACGAACTTCCGTGGCAGATGGATGCACAGTTATCAAGGACAGCTCCTGCTTTCTCTGCAACTTTCGCCGCTGAACTCATTGCTTCGCAGTTGGTGGAACCAAAACCAAAGATCAGAGGCTTTTTTGCTTTCACAAGCATCTTTGCCGTGAAGTCAATTGCCTCTTCGTAACTGACATCTTTGTAGGTGCCATCATCTTGACGCATACGCGGAAGTTTGACGCGATCTTCACGGGATGCATGCTTGAAAATCTCATGCCCGATAGCACAGACATTTGCGACCTCAAGGATTTTCTTGCCGTCATCGGTAACAGTGACTTCCACGTCATCACAGCAGGCCCCACAGTATGGGCAACCAACATCTTTAATTACTTTTGACATTATTTCTCACCTTTCCATAGGCCTACTGCACCCTGAACACATTCAAGGGCAGACTTTATCACTTCGCCTTCGGCAGGCTCAACAGTGACAGGGAATCCGCTGTATTGCGGTTCTCCGGTGGACTGGGTAATGGGAGGGACAATCTGGTTTGCCCATACTCCCTGACGGATGTGACAAAGACCAGGGTAGACTGTCTGTCGTGGCTCTACAGCCTTCACGACGACACTGCCAAACTCGCTTGTTACACGAACATTGGTATTCGCCAAAATCCCCAGTTTTTTCATATCCTTGGGGCTCATCTCAATTAATGAGCATGCCTCAAAGTATTGTGGAGATGTTTTCCCAATCTCCATTGCAATCCCTTCTTCAATGGAACGCTGGGTAATCATGTTTAACTCAATTTTAGCCATAGCACACCCCACATTCAGTGCCTGTTTAATGGGCTTGGGCCCAATTCATTAACGGTTTTCACAACATCCTGCATGACTTCTCCCCACTTCGCACCCTCAGATGCAGAAACGAAGGTCATTCTCAGACGATTGTCATCAAGACCGATATTCTTCAGGATGTTCTTTACGAGGAACATGCGTTTTGCGCACTTGTAGTTGCCCTCTAGGTAGTGACAGTCACCAAAGTGACAACCTGAGATCAGCATACCGTCTGCGCCATCCTGAAACGCCTTCATGATGAAAAGCGGATCAACACGGCCTGTGCACATCACGCGGATGGCACGGACATCCGGGGGATACTGAATACGGGCACCACCGGCAAGGTCTGCACCTGCGTACGAACACCAGTTAC
>CAZFXY010000143.1:0-3666 GCA_964523185.1 uncultured Methanoculleus sp. | reverse complement strand
GCCCTTCGCCTCGTCGAGGAGGGAGAGAGAAAACAAGATATTTTTGAGAAGACGCAACAGAATGTTGCCCTTCGTGCTATTTCTTTTGATGTCTATGAGGGTGAATTGTTCGTTCTCATGGGTCTTTCTGGTTGCGGAAAGTCAACACTCCTGCGGTGCATCAACCGACTCATCGAACCGACAAGCGGAACCATTGAGATAGATGGCGTCGATATTGTCGCGATGAGCGAGAGCGAACTCAGGCAGATGCGCCGCACGAAGATTGGCATGATCTTTCAGAATTTTGCCCTTCTGCCCCACCGGACCATTCTGGAAAACGTGGCGTTCGGCCTTGAGATTCAGAATATGTCGGTTGAAGAGCGGGAACAGAAGGCGAGAGAGGCCATTGACCTTGTCGGTCTCTCCGGATACGAAGACAGCTATCCATCAGGGTTGTCCGGTGGCATGCAGCAGCGGGTCGGGCTGGCGCGGGCGCTTGCGAGCGATGCAGATATTCTTTTGATGGATGAAGCGTTCAGCGCACTTGATCCCATGATCCGTCGCGATATGCAGGATGAATTGATTGAACTCCAGGCACGGATGAACAAGACGATCATCTTTGTCAGTCACGATCTGGATGAGGCGCTCAAACTCGGAGATCGCATTGGCCTCATGAAGGACGGCATCATCGCCCAGCTCGGGACCGCTGAAGACCTGTTGCAGAATCCACGCTGTGATTATGTGGAACGGTTTGTCGAAGGCGTGAATCTCTCCCGCGTGCTTGTTGCAAAGGACGTGATGAAACGTCCCGCACCGCTTCTCCCCCCTGATTCGGGACCAAGAAATGCGCTCCGTCTGATGGAGGAGTATGGTATATCCAGCATCTTTGTTGCTGAAAAGGATCGGGTGTTTCGGGGTATTGTAACCGTTGAAGGGGCAGTTGAAGCAAAAAGACGGGAGGTACCCCTCAAAGAGGTGATGGTGACCGACAGCCCGACGGTTCTGCTGGATACCCCGGCACAGGAACTGATGCCAATTATGGCAGAGACTGCCTATCCGGTGGCAGTTCTTGACAGCGAAAAAAGAATACGGGGAATTATTGTGCGGGGTTCGCTTCTTGCGGGTCTTGCGCGGCTGGAGGTTGAGGTCTGATGTCAGAGATCCTGCCGGTCGGTGAGGCGGCTGAAATAGTCGTCGCATGGGTCAATGAGACCTTTGGGTGGTTGCTGGATGCTATTACTGAAGCGATGAATATCCTCGTGAATGGATTCCAGGATGGGATGGCGGCTGTTCCACCTCTTATATTCATCGCAGTCTTTGCAGTGCTGGCATGGTTGCTCACCCATCGAAACATCAAAATCGTGCTGATGTCCATCTTCGGGCTGCTCTTTATCTATCTCCTGGATCTCTGGGCTGAGACCCTTTTGACCCTTGCCCTCGTTCTCACTTCAGCCGTGGTGACACTTGCAATAGGTATTCCTTTAGGAATTCTTGCCTCCCGGTCATCACTGATTGATGCCGCTCTCCGGCCCCTCCTCGACCTGATGCAGACGATGCCCTCATTTGTCTACCTGATTCCTGCGGTCATCTTCTTTGGCCTCGGGAATGTGCCGGGGATGATTGCCACCATTATCTTTGCAATGCCGCCTGCTATTCGTCTCACCAACCTCGGTATCCGACAGGTGCCGGTGGATCTTATCGAAGTGAGTGAGGCGTTCGGAGCAACGCAATGGCAGAAGCTGGTAAAGGTTCAGCTGCCGGTTGCCCTCCCCACGATCATGGCGGGTGTCAACCAGTGTATCATGCTCGCCCTCTCGATGACCGTCATCGCGGCGATGATTGGGGCTGCGGGTCTCGGGCTCAATGTCCTGATGGGTATCCAGCGGGTTGATATCGGCGGCGGATTCGAGGCAGGCCTCTGTATTGTTATCATCGCGATCATCCTTGACCGGATCACACAGAATGTGGTTCGATCTGGCCAGGACCAATAGTAATATATATAGATCCCTCCCTTATTTTCCCCACGTCAGTTCTTAACCATTTACGGTGGTTTTTTCTGACAAATTGGAGGTGTTTTATGTGTTAAATTTTAAACCTAAAGGAATTATTCTTGTTTTGTTCGTTTTGTTCAGTCTCATTTTTGCAGCAGGCTGCACGAATGGAGCCGATCCTTCTGAACCCGGAACCGGTTCAAAAGAGGTTTCCATTGGCTATGTGCTCTGGGACTCAGAGATTGCAAGCACGAATGTGCTAAAGACGGTGTATGAACAGGCTGGCTATACGGTGGAACTGAAGGCCGTTGATGCAGGCCCCCTTTATCAGGCAATTGCTGACAGTCGAATTGATATGAGCATTTCGTCATGGTTGCCCGCGACGCATGCTCATTACTGGGAGACCTATGGTGACTCCATTGATATGGTGGGTAAGAATCTCCTGGGGGCAAAGATTGGCCTTGTCGTTCCGACGTACGTAACCATTAATTCAATCGACGAAATGAACAGTGTTGCAGATAAATTTGGCAAGACCATCACCGGCATCGAGCCGGGTGCAGGCATCATGTCCGCAACTGAAAAAGCGATTGAGGAGTATGATCTCGATTACACCCTTCTTGCATCTTCAAGTGCCGGCATGGCAGCCCAACTTACCAAAGCGTATGAAACTAAGGAATGGATCGTCGTCACCGGCTGGACTCCTCACTGGAAGTTCGCTCGCTTTGACCTGAAGTACCTCGAGGATCCCAAGGGGATATTTGGCGACGAGGAGTACATCGCAAGCATTGCCCGCATGGGTCTTAAGGAAGAAAATCCGGATGCCTATGCAATTCTTAAGCGTTTCTCATGGGAAACCGCAGATATGGAATCCGTGATGCTCGCTATTGAAGGCGGCGAAAAACCCGAAGCTGCCGCACAGGCATGGGTGGATGCAAACCAGGATGCCGTCTCCTACTGGATTAACGGGTAATTTCCCAACCTTTTTTTCGATACCTTTCGTTGGATGTGCTGTGATCAAAGTCTCTGGGATGGCGAGGTAGTGATACAGCGGGTTATCATCAGGATTCAGTTGCTGGCTGCATTGCCCACACGTATGGCATGCGTCAGGGCCAGTATATCAGATTGATATCCCGATGTTCCTTCCTCCGGTATATGACATGTCACATGCGGAGTGAGGGCTGCATAGAGGGGTCACTCCCTCCCGCCTTTCTCTGCATCAGATGCGATAGCAGTGACATACGGGGTCTTTCAGGGCAATAACCTGTATGAGAGAATAATCAGTATGAGAGAATAACCGGTATAAGAGAATAACCAGTATGAGAGAATAACCTGTATGAGAGAACGATTTAGCTTTCGTTAGATATTTCCCTTGGATCAGCGGTGAACCATATACCTATATGGATGCCAATCATAGTTTTTGAGGTAATTCAAAATCGTTATCCAGCGATTTTTCTGACTTATGGATGTGTATATTTGCTAGATTTAAAATCTAAAGGAATTTTTCTTGTTCTGTTAGTATTATTAAGTGCAATTCTTGTTGCCGGTTGCACAGGTAATGGAGCTGATTCTTCGACAACTGAACCCACTAAAGCGATCTCCATTGGCTATATGCTTTGGGACACGGAGATTGCAAGTGCCAATGTACAGTACTTTAAAACTTGACGAACCCCTCCTCTCAGGTTTACCCCAAAGTACC
>CAZFXY010000142.1:0-3736 GCA_964523185.1 uncultured Methanoculleus sp. | reverse complement strand
CCGGCGAGATGGATCGCCTGGCTGGGAGGCATGGATTATCCGGGCAATCGGGGAACACGGCGGCCCGGTAACCGGCTATCACGCCACTGGCCGCGACATCACCGCGCACAAACAATGTGAAGAGCAGATACTCCAGTACCACCAAAATCAGGAAGAAAATATCCAGAAAAGGACGGCAGAGATGCAGCAGGTAAACCAGGCCCTGATGACCGTCCTTACCGAGAAAGAAGAACTGGAGCGTGAACTGCTGTTTACCCGGCAGGCCTTCGATCAGGCCTCAGACTCCATCCTCCTTTTTAGCCGTGACGGCAGCATCTGCCAGACAAACCGAACCGCAGAAGAACTCCTTGGATACCGCAGAGAAGAGCTCGCAGACTGCACCGTCTTTGACGTAAACCCCTCTCTCACCCGCGTGACCTGGGACAGTATGTGGAACGAACCCGAACCCGGCAGAAAAGAGCGGATCAGATCCGTTCACCGCAGGCGTGACGGAACCATCTTTGATGTCGACTTGTCCCGAACCTTTGTGAAGGCAGACAATGAGATATATTTCTGCTCCATTGCACGGGAAATCGAGAGAGGCGAAAAACACATGACGAAAGCGGCCGAATGATTCCCCGTCACCCAACAGATTCCCTGTCACTCAACAAAGAGACGCCTGTATTTCCCTTCCGGAACCCATATCTCAAAACGGGCCCCTTTACCCGGTTCACCCGTTTCCTGTATCCGCATCTCGGTCAGGTCAAGAATTTCCCGGGAAAGAAAAAGCCCGAATCCGGTATTTTTTCCCACACCCTTCGAGAATATCTTCTCCTCCATATCCGCAGGTATGCCCACACCATCATCGGCAACGATAATGCACCCCCCATTTCCGCGCTCTTCGAATGAGACGGTAACTGCATGCACCGTGCCCCCGTGCATCACAGAATTTCCTATGAGATTGGCAAAGACCTTTCCCAACATGCGATCGGCATAAACTGCACAATCCCGCACCTCATTGGTGACCGTAATCACATTGGCAAATGGTTCTGCCTCACGGTTGATGACAGCACCAACGTCCTGCCATTCGGGTTCATTCATCCCAAGATCCTCATAATCACGGGTAAAGGTGATGATCCGCTCCAGATTGGCCATAATCTTCCCTGCCGTCCTGAAAAACCTCTGTCGTTTCACGGCGTCCTCAGCCTCAGCCTCAACCAATTCCAGGGAGAGATTCATGGATGTGATCTGGTTCAGGATATCATGACGCGTAATGCCGGAAAGAATATTCAGTTTCTTGTTTACCTGCCTGAGAGCAATTCCCATCATTTTGAGGTCGGTAACATCAAGAAATACTCCCTGAATGCCCACCAGCAGACCATTTTCCCGGATCGGTCTGCTGGATTCCAGCACCCACCGGGTAGTTCCGGCATCTGTCAGCACCCGGAAGGTCATTTTTTTGGTGGCCCCCGAGAGGCGATCCTGGAGATGTCCCTCCATCAGGGGACGGTCATCCGGATAGATGAATTCCATATAATTTCTGCCAATCAGTTCAGAGGGAGAATGCCCTGGCCTCCCCATCAGCTTACCCATTGCCGGGCTGACATAGGTGAAAGTACCCTGTACATCCAGCCGGAAAATTCCTTCATTGATGTTTTCAACGAGATCACGATACTCCTGTTCACGCCTCATGAGGGCCTGTTCTGCTTCTTTACGCTCGGTAATGTCCCGAGCAATGGAGAGGGCGACAGGCGCCCCATTCATCTGGACGATATGCACCGACACCTCAACGGGCAGAACTTCCCCTGCCTTCGTTACATGCCGCCATTCAAAGACAAAACGGCTCTTTCCGCCGATTTCAGATATCAGGGCTGCAAAATTTTCATCCAAAAGAGGATCAAAGAGATCAGAGATCATCATTCCCTGGAGTTCCTCCCGCACGTAACCCATCCTCAGGGACGCAGCATCATTGGCCTCCAGAATCCGCCCGGGAATCCCTTCCGGCATCACCATTGTATGCAGGTAAATCATATCATTGGCCGACTGAAAGAGCAGATTGTACTTCTCCTTCTCCCGCCGGACGGCTTCCTGCGAGGCCTTTACCACCGATATATCCGTGCCCCTCTCGACAAACCCGCATATCCTGCCCCCCTCGCCAGTAACAGGAGAGGTCGTTATCAGATATGACTCCCCATCCGAGTGAGTAACCTCAGCAGATACACTTCTGCCGGATGATATGACCTCGGGGATTCGGCACTCTGTGCAGGGCATATCCCTTCCCCACAATACCTCATAGCAGTGCCTGCCAACAGCCTGACGAATATCCGTTCCGGCAGAAGTGAGAAACGGTTGGTTTGCCCAGGTAATGATGCGATCCGGCCCAACAAAGACCATTGATTCATCTGATGAGTCCAGAATCAATTGCAGTTCAGACGACACCGGCGCCGGTGGACAGCAGGCCCCTGCCGTCTCCGCCACCTTGCGGACGGTATGCGCAAGTGCCCCCATCTGTGCCACAGGATCACCCTCTTTCCTGACGTAGTGATTCGCACCCGTATTCAGGGCTTCAATGACCACAGCCTCCCCACCCGTAGCAGTGAAAACGATGAAGGGAGTGCAGTCACCTGTTAAACGGATAGCCTTCAAAACCCCTATTCCGTCTATGCCGGGGGGCGCATGTTCCGAGATGATGGCATCATATTTATTCCCCCGTACCTTCAGGAGCGCATCAGCAGACGACGACGTGACGTCAACAGCAAATCCCTCAGAATCCGAAAGGCATCGCTCAGCTGCATAAAGAAACGGTTCATCATCGTCAATATAGAGGACACGCATGGGGATCATCCGGGGCGGACATTCATATAATCAGTATGCTTTGCAATCTCCTGTGTTTATCCTTTCGCATTTCGGCAGATACCGCGCCCCGTGAAGAAAGAAAGAGATGTCAGCAGGCATATCCTACAGATATCAGGGAACAATAGCCCCACCCATCTGCCCTGCATCAAAACAGGCCGCCCCAAAAAAAGAGCCATGGATCAGGCCTGTGGCCGATGGGAAGCAGCGGCTGCATCAAAACAGCCCGCCCCAAAAAACAGCCTGCCCACAAGAGATTCGTCTTTCGTAAATAAGGGGATATAAATGAAGCGTAAAACCCCCTGATCTTTCGCCCAGAGGCAGTTCATCCGGACATGCAGACGGAAAGCGCAGCAGCAAACTCATCTGCCCGCCGGGATCCGATGAGAAAAGACGTGCCATCCGAGAGAGAGATGCAAACCCCCCGATTCCCTGATACCGTGTACGCACGACCCTTTTTACCCCGCCGGATGCCCCAGCCCCCATACTCCCGCAGTGGCTGGTATGACACCTCCTCAACGGCGGCAATCTCATAGCAGCCCACATCGCGAAATTGCAGGTGGAGCGGGTACATGCGATAAGACAGGCAGCCACCCCCGACCTTCACCTCAAGCCGGAGGAGCAGGAAGAATATCGGCATGCCGATGCCAACCGCCGCAAAAATCACCCACATGAGCCAGTCCGGACCGGGATTCGTTCCGAAAGGTATGCCTGCAATAATCTGGAGGTAAAACCCATACCAGACAAGCAACGCGATGGGCCATACCACCATCACGAACATGTTGGTGCGAAACCACTGTGCTTCTGAAAAAATATCCCCGTCACGCATGCCATCTACCCCCATCTACTGCCATCTACTGCCATCTACCATCTACCATCTACCATCATCTGCCGCCACTTTTCC
>CAZFXY010000141.1:0-3782 GCA_964523185.1 uncultured Methanoculleus sp. | reverse complement strand
GGCAGCAAAAGGTGACATGGTCTATGCATGGTCTACAGATGAAGATATGCTGGCACGAGGTGAGTGTGGAGGGGCAGTAACTTCTCTCCTGAAATATGCTCTGGAGAGCAAGATGGTAGACGGAGTGCTGACGGTGAAGAAGGGAGTGGATCTCTATGACGCTCAGCCCGTCTTCATTACGGATCCCGCTGACATTGCACAGGCTGCCGGTTCCCTTCACTGCGGAACGCTTCTCCTGCCTAAGTTGATTAAGAAATACTTCAACGGTGCAAAGGACATGAAAATTGCCATCACACTCAAGGGTTGTGATGCAATGGCAATGTATGAACTGGCAAAGAGAAACCAGATCAACCTCGACAATGTAATCATGATCGGCCTGAACTGTGGAGGTTCTGTCGAACCGGGAGTAGCCCGTAAAATGATTGAGGAAAAGTTTGGGGTCAACCCAGACGATGTCCACAAAGAAGAGATTGATAAGGGACAGTTCATCATCGAGTACGAAGGTGGAGAGAAAGGCATATCCATGGATGAACTCGAAGAGGAAGGATATGGCCGGCGTCTGAACTGTCAGCGTTGTAAAATGAAAATCCCTCGCCAGACGGATCTTGCCTGCGGTAACTGGGGTGTAATAGGACCAAAAGCCGGCAAGGCAACGTTCATTGAAGTCTGCAGCGACAAAGGTGCGGAACTCTTAACCAGGGCAGAACAGGCAAAGGCAATTGCAACCGAACCACCAATCCCCAAGGGCCTTGAGATCCGCGGAAAAATTGAGAACTCCATGTTCAAACTCGCTGACAAGGCACGTGCAAAGCAGTTTGGAGCTCTTGGAGAGGGAGAGGATCGTCTTAAGTTTATTCTTGACGAGACATCACGGTGTATCAAATGTTACCAGTGCATAGAGAACTGTCCAATCTGCTACTGTGAAGAGTGCAGTACCAAGAAGGGTCATCTTGTACCACACGGACAGGTGCCGCCACCCTTCATGTTCCACCTGATTCGGTACTCCCATATAGCCGATTCCTGTATCAACTGTGGACAATGCCAGGAGCTGTGTGCAATGGATATTCCAAACTCACTGTTCATGCATGCTCTCCAGGTTGAAATGGAAAAGATGTTCGGATTTATTCCGGGTGTCAACATGGATTTGCCTGTTCTTGCTCTTGTTGAAGAACAGACAGAGCGTGCCCGTCTCAATTCAACCGGAACCGATCAGATCTTTGATATCTTTAAATAATTTTTTTCCATTTTTTCTGAATGAGTGTGTAAACGCTCACTAAGGTTTGAGTGCTGGAGTTCAGTCTTCGGGAAGTGAGTATACCACTCCAAAATACTGCTTACTGTCACTGGCGCTCTAAAAATCCCCAACTATGGCAAAGGAGTGTAAAAGGTCATCACAATTTGATCCAGTTTTAGCCAAAAAGGTCACGCTAAATTGATCCACCTCAGTAACACTGGCAGTAACTGAAACTGTCTAAAATGACATACTCACTGGGGTGAAAAAAATGGAAGATGTTGACCGTATTCGTCAGCTATATCAGGAAACAGGATCACGCAGAAAAGTGGCAAACATCATGGGAATATCCCGAAATGTCAATGGCAACGTAATTTTCCCCAACAGTGGCAAAATAAAATTCCCCATCCTTTATATATGAATTTTTCTGTAGTTTCATCATTTTTCAACAGGTTGTATCATTGTTGGAACGATCCCAACCCGATTTCTGTCCTTCATCCGGTAGCTCTCACCTTTCATGTTGAACGTAATACAGTGGTGGAGAATCCTGTCGAGAATAGCTGCTGCAATCGTATAATCGTTGAAAATCTCTCCCCATTGTCCATACGATTTGTTTGACGTGAATACGGTAGAAGACCGTTCATACCGTTTTGAAATCAATTGGAAGAAGCAGTATGCTGCCTGTTGATCAAGCGGAAGATAGCCAATCTCGTCGATAATCAAAAGTCGGTACTTCGCCAGATGTGCCAGATATCTATCCAGTTTATCATTTAGATACGCTGCTTTCATCTTTTCCATCAGTTTGGCTGCATTGATGAAATACGCAGAATACCCATTCCGGACAACGTGACGTCCCAGGGCAATGGCCAGATGAGTCTTTCCAACTCCCGGGGGTCCCATGAAGACGATGTTTTCTGCATTATGAATAAAACGAAGCGTTTTAAGCTCATTGATCTGCTCAATGCCAACAGAAGGCTGGAAATCAATGTCAAAATCATTGAAGTTTTTCGGTGTCGGAAATCCTGCTAGTTTCATCCTCTGTCTGCATTTTTGGTCATCTTTTCGCCGTCGTTCTTCCTCCATCAGCAGATCCAGAACCTCAAGAGTTGGTGTTCCTTCGCGGCTTGCTCGTTCGAGTGAAGCATCAAGGATCTCATCAATTGTTACCAAATCGAGTTCCTGCAGATTATGGTGGAGACGTTCATACGCGAGGTTATTCATTGCTTTCCACCTCATACGAATTCAGATTTCGCTGTTCGACCTCTGGGCCTGAGAACCGGAGAACGGTTCCACCATGTGCTGGTGCAGGTGTCGGTTCACTTCGCACCTTTGCAAGAAGACCACTGAAATGTTCCTTTACACGAATTGTCCGGTGATGTCCATTCTGAATTTCATGTTCACAAATGAGTTTTCCCCGAACATAGACTTTGAATGAATGGTCGTCGATATGCAGTTCGGCAGTTCTGCCTGCATAGATATACGGCACAGAGTAGCGGTTACCAAGATACGAAACATAGCAATCCCTGGAGATTTTGCGTTTTTCATTCCGGATGACGTGATATTCGTGTAGTGTGTCAATTGGTTTCAGATTCTCTTTTTGCAGGCGTTCATAGGGGATCTCATTGGTTGTTCCATGAACAGAATGATTTACCCGTTCCATCCATTGGTGGGCCTGACTGTTGAGATCCTGAAATGAGTTGAAACGGGAACCAAAGAAAAAGTCACGTTTAACATATCCAATGCAGTTCTCAACCTTTCCTTTGGTCTGAGGACGCCTGATTCGACAGAGATAATGCTTGAAACCATAGATGGATGAGAAATCATCAAATTGTCTGTGCCATTCAGATTCAGGTCCTTTAAAAGCTCTTTTGATGACGACCTGTTTCATATTGTCATAGAGAACACTCTCAGTTGCACCGCCAAAATACCGAAAGGCATTGATGTGGCACTGGATGAATGTAGGTACATCTACCCTGAGAGTAAATTCAATGTAACGCATCCGGGAATACCCCAGGACCATGGCAAAACAAAAGAGCTGACGTTTTGTATCGTCAATTTCAACGTGTCCACACGAACCCCAGTCAACCTGCGCCTGTTTGCCGGGTTTGGTTTCAAATCGGTAAACAGCAGGTTTAGGTAGTTCAGGCCGAATACTTCGTGCATATTGTTTTACAGATGAGTAAGAACCTACGAATCCCTGATTCTGAATCTCTCTATGGAGACGTTGAGCAGAAATCTGAGGATATTCATCGATTCTCTGGTGAATAAATTCTTTGTAAGGATCCAGGATACTGGCAGTCTTCTTACGACGACAGGGTTTTGGGGGGGTGGAGGCTCTGATATACTTGAGCACTGTTTTTCTGTCGTAGCCGGTTCTTCGGGCAATTTCACTGACATTTATTCGCCCGTGTGTCAGTTCTACTTCTTTGGCAATGTCTCGGATCATGAGAAAGTCCTCGGGGGTAATCATTGAGAAAACCTAAGTCTCGAAAAGAAACAGAGGTTTTGCAATTGAGGAGTTTTATTTTGCCATAGTTGGGGATTTTTAGAG
>CAZFXY010000140.1:0-4080 GCA_964523185.1 uncultured Methanoculleus sp. | reverse complement strand
CGAAGAGGAGTGTCAGCCAATAATTGGAGATGAGCCCGATACAGGAGATAAAAAACGCACAGATGAGGATGGTGTACTTCACCGGCACCCCGAAGCCCCGTTTGTCACTCATCCATCCAAAGATTGGCTGGGTAAAGGATGAGGTCAGGTTCCATATGGTGACGATCAGTCCTGCAAGAAAGTAGGAATATCCATATTCAAGGACCAGAAGCGGCAGGATGGCAGAGAGCACAGGAGAATAGATATCTGTCACCACATGGGCGGCAGAAAGTCCCAGGATGGGCCGGAGATTCGTCATACGTGTTCTTTTCCATTACGCGTCAGACGTATAAAATCAACCGGAATAATCACCATGTCACGGGTGTGGTGGGCAAAGGTGCGACGGATAGGAAATGTCGCTTCAGTCACGGTGTCAATGATCGCCCGGCGGCGGGTATACGACTCCAGAAACGGGCGTGATCCGCTGTTGAAGATGCCCCATACCACATCTGCGGATGCAAGCCCGGCATCAATGAACGGCCGGTCCGCATGGGCCCGCTGGGCACCAAAGGGGGGGTTCATGATGACAGTATCAGCCGGGGGAATATCTGCATTGGATACAGATATGTCTGCTTCGATAAAGGTGACCGTGACACCGAGTGCTGCTGCATTTTCCCGTGCAATCGCAAGGGCTGATTCATCCCAGTCGATGCCAATGACCTCCCCGGCGCCAAGCAGTGCCGCACCACAGGCAAGAATGCCGGTTCCGCACCCGAGATCGATTACTCGCATGCCTTTGATATCACCCCGGTGGTCAGCCCCATGCAGGAAGCGGGCGGCCACCACAGCGGGTGTGGCATACTGCTCACTTTTTGCGTCCGGGCTGGAAAAACCGGTGCAGCCCTCCAGCATCATTTCAAGGTGGCGGATACGCATGATCAGATCTCGTCGATGATGTAGTCGTCCCAGTCCCGGATGCCCCGCACGATTTCATACTCCGGCGGTGAAAGGACCGGCACCGGAAAGCGCACCTGATCGTCATAGGCTAGACGCGGGCAGGCAGTGTTGACATAACAGTCATACCCAAGGTTCAGGAGGGAATCGGGCGATACCTCCTGCATGCAGATGATATCTGCTACAGGCGAAAGGGATGCCAGATGACGGGCGAGTTCCTCTCTACGCTGACCGGTCTTGGTGCTGAGAATGATGCCCACCGTTTTCGCCTCCCGTGCCTTCTCAATCTGGGCAAACCGACGGCGCAAAAGGCGGGAGGCATCTGCCTCTTCTGCTGTACCGGTATACGGGTCAAGGGCCACCACCCGTGCACCGGTTGCAAGCCCGACGCCAATCGCATGGAAGACACCTGTCCCCACATAGAGATACTGTCGGGTGCCCGCTGAGCGGGCCGAGACATAGGAGCATCCGAGCACCTGCCCGCGGCAGGGTGTGCGTGCATTGCCTTCGCCCACAACCACCGTAAATCCGAGGGCTTCAAGAACGGATGCAACTGCATCGATGAGGTGTGCATGCTGGACGGTGGTAATCAGCCCCACTGGTTTCCTCTGATCCAGAAGACCCACTGCTTTTTCTGCAATCTTTGGGTCAAAGTCAAACGCCACCTGTTCATAGATGACACGGGGGCGGTCATCCACCGGGGCATGGCCGAAATGAATGAGCACATCAGCGAGGGACAGCGCATCGGTGGCGAGATCACAGGCGCCATAACACGGATCCCCGCTGATAATGACGGCATAACCCGCTTCCTTCAGGGCGGTGGCAGCCTCCGGGGCCCGCCGTTTCAGCCCTTCCGGAAACTGGAGAGCAACCGTCCGTGCATTGGATGCACGGATTTTATCCCACGTTTCAGAAGTGAGTATTTTTGACATGCACGCCTGCATCATCAACCTCGATCTCCACGAGTGTCTTATATGGTCGGCCGATATCACATTCACCGCGTTTAATGACCACAAGGACGTCCTGCACTTCAGCACCCACTAACGCAAGACCCTGGAGAAGGGCTTTCATTGTTCCGCCGGTGGAGAGCACGTCATCGATGACGACCACCCGGTCACCTGCCTCAATTCCGTTCAGATAGAGTTCCCCTTTGGAGTAGCCGGTGGACTGGTGCAATGCCACCTCGCCTGGCAGTTCATAATTCCGTTTCCGGACGATGCAGAGCGGGATATCGGTGATCAGTGAGAGCGCCACGCCGATAGGGATGCCCATCGCCTCTACTATCACGATCTTGTTTACTTCGGTGAGGTCCAGCACCCGTACCATCCCGATGGCGACTTCCCGCAGGAGAGCGGGTTCAACAAGAGGAACTCCGTCGCTTACTGGATGGATAAAGTAATGGTAATCACCGCGATGTACCATGGGACATGATTCAAGGGTATTTATCAGTTTTTTATACATGCATATCGCCCAAATCCTTTAGAAATTCGTTGATTATTGCGGTGGTGATGTGCGGCATGCAGACAATTCTCATATGATTGTTCCGGGTCCTTGATACCTGCCACCCTTCAGGGGCTCCAGGGCAGTCGAATGATGCGACATTTACCTCAGGGTCTGCGAGGACTGGATATCCCAGCGCCGCCATCCCGTTGATGAGGTGGTGATGGTTTGCCATACACTCTGCCACAACAGCGGTAAAGCCCTCCTTCCCCAGATGTTCAATGACTGCCAGGGCACCGGCCACCGCCCCGCCGCACCGGGTGCCGGCGAGCGTAAACTCCTGCTTTACCGTCAGGTACGGCGTGTCTACGTTTAAGGAGCAGAGCATCGAGGGGTCCCGTGTCAAAAGACAACCGACCGGAATTGTTGACATCCCCATTTTATGAGGGTCAACCGAGATGCTGGTGACACCCTCCAGTCGGAAGTCAAAAAAAGGAGCATCCGGCAAAAAAGGGAGAACCAGTCCACCAAAGGCGGCATCAACATGAAATGCGATATCCCGGTCAGACGCGATGTCTGAGAGTGCTGCAATCGGATCGACGACACCATACTCTGTGGTGCCGGCCACGCCGACAAGAGCAATGGTATTTTTGTCTATGAGTTCATCTGCTGCATCCGTATCCATCCGGAATCGATCATCCGATGGCGCAACCCGCATCTCAAGGGAGAGAATTTCACAGGCCTTCTCAAACGAAAAATGGGCAGACTCCGGCACAACGACATTGGGAGAATGTACATCTGTGTTCCGGCGTGCCATCCGGAGTGCCTGCAGATTAGATTCGGTGCCCCCTGAGGTTGCATATCCGCACGCCTCCGGGAGATGCATCAGGGAGCCCAGCCGTTCAACAAGGAGTGCTTCAAGAGAGGCAGTCCCCTCAAAGAGGCCAGGATCACCCAGATTCGACTCAATAAACAGGTTCATGGCTTGCACTGCCACCGGATGGGGCAGCGTGCACATCGAACTCAGCACATGCCGATACCCGCGGTCATTCTTTCTGACGGATAAAAGAAAAGAAAAGAGTTCGTCTTGTGTCAGACCCTTGTTGCGCATCTATCGTCTCGCCAAATCGAGGATCATCCGCTGCTCGGTTCGTGCAGCCCTTTCGCGGATCTTCGGCACTGCGTCAATGTTTGCAGAGACACTGGTGATGCCGGTTTGGATAAGCCATTCAACCATATCGGGATCAGATCCTGCCTGTCCACAGATGGAACACTCAACGCCGCCTTCACGGCATCTGCCGATGGCATATTCAATGAGTTTCAGGACGGCCGGGTGCTTCGGGAAGTACATGTCTGCCACATTCTGGTTGTTGCGGTCAATGGCGAGCGTGTACTGAATGAGATCATTGGTGCCGAATGAAGCAAAGTTGATACCTGCTGCGATGAACTCGTCAATCATTATCACACTGGACGGAACCTCAACCATAATGCCGAGTTCGATGTTATTCACATCTACTCCCCAGTCCACAAGCATCTGTTTTGCGTGGATAAACTCGTTTGGATGGCTCACAAGCGGGAACATCAGTCCCATGTTACTGTAGCCCCGTGCCCAGAGGCGTTTGAACACCTCAACTTGCAGATGGAACTGCTCGGTCTGCTGCAGGTCACGGCGAATGCCACGCCACCCCAGCATCGGGTTGTGCTCCT
>CAZFXY010000139.1:0-4145 GCA_964523185.1 uncultured Methanoculleus sp. | reverse complement strand
CCGTGCACATTCGACGGCGTATTCACCGTTGTCGTCCCCGACAATCAGTGCCGCATTCATTGTGCCGTTTAATCGAGTTGCAATGGTCAGTTTCCGCGTATCGATACCGGAAATACCCAGAAGACCATGATCAGAAAAATAATCACCCAGGGATGGAATAGCTGCCGGGGTGGTGCACAATTCCCGCACTACACATCCGAGGGCATGAACGGTACTACTCTGGAAATTATCCGGGTGAACCCCGTAATTCCCGATAAGCGGATAGGTAAACATCAGCATCTGACCCTGATAACCGGGGTCGGAGAGTGCTTCCATATAACCGCCCATCTGAGTGGTGAATACCAATTCACCGGCAGAGGATCCTTCAACGCCGAATCCCTCGCCGATATAGTATTCACCGTTTTCTAGACCCAGAACTGCCTTCATTGAATTATCATATTAATTGCGTGGGAATCCTTATTAAAAACTCGTGAGCAGGTATCATCACCGTGTGAAATGTCTTTGCAGTATCTGCATCTGAACAGGTTTTGGGGGATGAAAAATGAATACCCATACCGGGTCCGTTAGCGCAGAAAATAAGAATGGCCACAGATATATCATTAAGACAATGGCAGATATTACTGAGATTGAGATCATCGGGTTTTCCGATGGTGCATGCGGACCATTTCCCTGTGATGATACCCGCACCTGCGGACTCACTGAATGTGCCCCTTCAGAAAATCTGGTGACCGCATTTGCCGCCCTGAAGACAGCACTTCAGGCACGCTACCCGGATGTCACCCTGAAACTGACCCTGCTGGATGATGGGGTTCCCCCTTATGTGATGAAAATTGTCGAGGAGCACCAGCCGCCTCTTCCAATCGTCCTCATAAACGGCACCGTCACACCGGTGGGACGGATTTCACTGCCTCTCATAACCGAGCAGATAGAACGGCTCACCCGCTAGGATCGTTTGCAGGAACGGAACACACCTTTTTTTGATCGAAAGAAAAACTGCCGCGCGGCACCCAGGCAGGTTCAGTATTGCTTTCTTGCGTATCATTACACGGAGAAGAGAACTCTTCTTTAAACAATTCATGCATCCCGCTTGTGGGGACTGCCGGATATTACAAGAGAGACGCACGGGATGTAAAACACCATATCCCGCCTGCATACGCGACGGCGTTTCCTTTAAACCCCGGAGTCAAAAGAACCATATCTGTGGTCATTACCCCCTGAACCGACGAATTGTTTAATACGTATCAGCAGGAGTATAAACCATGCCATCCCGAAAAAAATATCGGACTCCTGATGTAACCCCGAGATCGAAGAGGACCCTCTATGGCATCAGCCAGGACATGAAACGGAAGCGACAATTATACCGTCATCACCCGTATGACCACCTGCACCCTCACGCACCTCATCATCCATGGCCACAGCCCAAAAATCTGCCTGACCACGATGCGCATACCCGCCTTCATGGGGATGAGCTGGGACCCCATACTAATCAACCCGGGCCAATCCGTTTCAAGGTGCGAAGGACGCAGACCGGGCGGAAAAAACTGCGATCAGAGGAAGTCCGGCCCATTTCCAGACGTAGAAGGCTCCACCGAAGGGTGTGAAAAAAGAATAGGGTTATTTCTTCATGACTGCGCCGCGGTCTGCCTGACAGACAGCGGCTGCATACCGACTGAGAACACCGGAGAGGTTCTTTTCAGGAATGATGAACGATTTTCTGCGTTCATCAAGCACATTCAAAGGAACATCCAGATCAATCCGGTTCTCTGTGAGGTCTGTCGTGATGCGGTCACCCTCCTCAACCAATGCAATCGGGCCGCCCACTGCTGCCTCCGGGGCGATATGGCCAAAACACGGGCCACGCGTCCCGCCGGAGAACCGGCCATCGGTGATCAAAACAACACGGGTGAGCCCGCGGCCCATAATGGCTGAGGTGGGGGAGAGCATCTCCGGCATGCCGGGCGCACCCACAGGCCCTTCGTAGCGGATGACAACGACATCATCTTCAACGATTTTTCCTGCGAGAATCGCCTCCATTGCCGCCGTCTCAGAGTCAAAGACCCGTGCAGGCCCGGTGTGCTGCCACATTTCTTCACTGACGCCCGCTGCCTTGATGACGGCACCGTCCGGTGCAAGGGAGCCCCGGACGATCTTTAACCCGCCGGTGGCATGAATGGGATCGGAGAGCGGGCGGATGATTGTGCTGTCGCCTGCAGGGGTGGCTGCCGCGAGTGCCTTGACACGAGCTCCGGAGACGGTCAGTGCATCCTCCAGGAGAGGGTCAAGTTCGTGCATCACGGCAGGAATACCGCCTGCGTAATAGAGTGTTTCCATCGAATGGGGGCCGGATGGCTGCATATAACAGATATGCGGCACTGCAACGCCTATTTCATTGAAATCATCCAGCGTGAGGAGTACGCCTGCCTCCTCTGCAATTGCCATGAGGTGCAGGACGGTATTGGTGGAGCCGCCGAGTGCCATGTCGACACGGATGGCATTGCGCATGCTCTCTTTGGTAATGATATCACGGGGGGTTGTGCCTTCCCGGACGAGATTGACCACCCGTTCACCGCTCATCCGGGCGATCGCGTGTTTCTCTGCGTGCACCGCGGGGGTTGCGGCACACCGGGGAAGAGACATCCCGAGGGCTTCTGTCATGCAGGCCATCGTATTTGCGGTATAAAGGCCCTGGCAGCTGCCGCAGCCGGGCATCGCACACTTTTCAAGGGCGATTAATTCCGCTTCATCCATGGTGCCGGCGGCGACCTTGCCGACGCCTTCAAAGACGTCGATGAGCGAGAGTTCTTTTCCGCCGCATTTCCCGCTGAGCATCGGTCCGCCGGTCACGACAATCGCCGGAATATTGCACCGGGCGGCGGCCATCAGCATGCCGGGAACGATTTTGTCACAGGTGCAGATGCATACGAGGCCGTCAAACCGGTGGGCCTGAATCATCAGTTCGACGGAGTCAGCAATCGTCTCGCGGGACGGCAGGGAATACCGCATCCCCTCATGCCCCATTGCAATGCCGTCGCAGATGCCGATGGTATTGAATTCAAAGGCTACACCGCCGCCTGCGGCTACCCCTTCTCTCACCCGTTCTGCGACCTGCCGGAGGTTCAGATGGCCCGGCACGATGGTATTCCAGGAGTTGGCAATCCCAATGAACGGCATCTTCATCTCGTCGTCTGTTATACCGAGAGCCCGCAGAAGAGACCGGTTCGGCGCACGGGCATACCCTTGTTTCACTTCATCGCTACGCATGAATACTCGTACAATGATGAACCTGAAGCAATAAAAACGGGATGTGCACGACCGGTCGGGTTCATATATCTGGTGCACCGATCCGGTGCTGATGCCTTGTGCGCACACCTCGTGCATACATCTCACGCATACATCACATGCACACATCTCATACACACATCTCGTCCATACATCTCGCGCATGCACCACAGGCACACATCTCGTCCATACATCTCGTCCATACATCTCACGCATACATCACATGCACACATCTCATACACACATCTCATACACACATCTCGTCCATACATCTCGCGCATGCACCACAGGCACACATCTCATACACACCTTATGCACAGATCATAGAATGATCACATATCATGGAAGAAGGACATACCATACAATGAAAGCGTATCGTGGAATGAGATGATGAACAACAAAACGGCAGCCAAAACGGGAGTTTGTATTGCAGCAGCAGACATTGGTGCCACCCATGTGAGAAGTGCAGTCGTTACGGGTGATGGGAACGGAGAGATGCAATGCCGTGTCCACCGAAAGGAAGCACTCTGCCACGACGGGCCGGACGGCACGGTTGTGACCCGACAGGTGATCCGGATGATACAGGCTGCCTGCAATGAGGCAGGCAGAACGCCTGACGCAGTCGGCATCAGCACGGCCGGGCCCCTTTCATCCAAAAAAAAGAGTATCAGGAAAAGCCCGAATATGCCCTATGCTGATATTCCTCTCCGGGAACCTCTGGAGGCGGCCTTTTCCTGCCCGGTTTTCATTCTCAACGATGCCTCAGCCGGTGCATATAATGAATACCGCAGAGGCAACGGGGAGGGGCAAAGGGAACGGGAAAAGGTAAGGGGCAGAAACGGAGACAGGGACAAGGAAGGGGACAG
>CAZFXY010000138.1:0-4170 GCA_964523185.1 uncultured Methanoculleus sp. | reverse complement strand
AAGAATACTGCAGACCCGAACTTCGTGCGGAGAAAAATCCTCACGAAGGGTGCCATCATCAAAACTGAGATTGGTGAAGCACGCATCGTCAGCAGACCGGGTCAGGACGGCGTTATCAACGCTGTGCTGATCTAACATTTTTTCCCTTATTAGCTCATCCGGATGAGAGCGTTTCATTTATTATGCATATCAGCTAAAGATTGGTGTAATGCGCAGAATATACCATCGTTTTCCGATGAGAAACGATCTGGTCTTTACCATACAGCGCCCGTTCATCGACGTGGTGTCCAGGGTGTGTGCCCTGGATGGGACACATGAGGCCGGGCGAACTCCTGGGGGGGAGATGGTACGGATTGATTTTAGTGCAGCGGTGGCAGAAAAGAAAGTCACCTTTGTGCCGGTAGATGCTATTCCCGACCTGTTGTATACGATTACGGAGGCGGTGGATTTTAAGATTGAACTTAAAGAGACAACAATCATGTCCGATAAGCGGATTCCCCGTTCCAGGAATGTCTTTCTCCTTCACCTCGAGGAGACGGGGATGGCCTGTGAATGTAGCGTGGTAAAGACCAGTACGATGGCTGGTCTGGATGCACTGGATCTAAAGTCCCTGCTTGTGGGTGCCATCTAAATGGCCTTGCGGACGGCTGTTGCAGCGCCATTTCGGCATATGCATCGGGATCAGCTGCGCCGCCCTGAATTTATTTATTTCCTTGCAATCGACCGGCGCTGGATGAGTCGTGACCAGGCAGGGTCACTGATCGCCATTGCCCTTGGTGCAGGCCTTCTGCGTGAGGAGGGAGGGGTGCTGGTGCCTTCCTTTAACCCTGCAGAGGTGGATATCCCGCTCGGGTTCCGCCCTTCAGAGGATATCTTTGAGCAGGGTGAGAATTATTGTGAGACGCTGATGATCCGTGTCGCTGAAGCACAGGGAACCTCGCAGCAAAAAGTGGCAGGAGAAATACATGCCCTCATCAATGACGGGTTTGATGGTCATCTCCTCCCTGAAGCAGGTGTGGTGATTCTCGCCCGGAAATACGGGGTGCCATTTGAGGATCTTGTTGAAAAACTGCGTGAATCGCTCAGCGGCCCAGGCTGCTGAGTGAAAAAACAGCAAAAAATATTTTTTTAAGTATGTGGGATTACTGTGCCTGCTCTTCAGCAGCGGGTGCAAAGTAGTCCTTTAGGCTCTTTTCACCGTATTCAACAACCTTTGCATTGATCTGGACGAAATCGCCGTTGATCTCTGCACCACGGATGCTCATTCTTCTGCGCTGCCCCGGGTAGGTTGGGCGGAAGCCAACACCGTTAGCGAGGAGAAGTCTTCTCCGGGTAAGTCCGGGGAGATCGCGTCGTGCGGGGATGCCGGTCTTGTCGGTTGCCCCCGTGATTCTGATCTGGTATCCTGCAAATCCGAGTGCATCGCCTGGAATGGTGTCGCCAACGTTCTTACCAATGAGTGCACCTGCCATGCCGGCGGTTGCCTCAACCTTGTATGAAATACCGTCCTTTGGGTCTGAGAGAACTACTTTGAAGTTTGCCATATTTTATGCTCCTTTCTGAAAGTGTCTATTATGTTTGTTTGTAAGTTATTAAAAATTGTGGGGTGTGGCCACCTGCTGCCGGGGTATGTTACTTGCCCCAGAACGGCCGTTCCTTTCGTCGGATTCGCGTATACTCTTCAAGAATATCTATCATGTCGCCGGTGAGGTGTTTGGTCATCTCGCCCTCAAGGACTTTGACATGGTGCTCGGGTATCTCAACATAGAGGTCATCTCCCACATCGATCTGGCGGCCGATTGTCGGGCCTTCAATAGAGATTGCCACCTCAGCACCCTGATTTGCCTCGGTGATCGTCTCCTGCCCCATCTTCATCTGTTTAATCCGCCCGATCCTCTTCCCTGACGGCAGGACGAGGTTGACGCCTGCCTGCAGTTTCCCAGCCAACACGCGGACTCCCACCACTGCCGGATTGGACTGTCGGAAGACACAGTCGGGGAGAAGGGTGATCTTTGCCGGCAGGATGAGTTTCTCAAAACTCTCTTTATGCATCAGGCGGCGTGTCTCCTTTTCCCAGTCCATGTAATCATCGATGAGATGGTAGATGACATCAGACTCAAACAGCTGCACATGGCCCATCGTGTGCTCGGCAAGGGTGTCAATGGCATCCGGAAGGATGGTGGTATTGAAGGCGAGGATGACGGAGTACAGAGGGTCTCTGATGGTTGAAACTTCCACGATGTCGTGCCGGGATACCGGACCGACATCTGCACGCATGACGGGAATTTCTTTTCCTTCCAATTCCTTGGAAAGCGCCTCAAGGGCACCGATAGTATCGGCCTTGATGAACACCCCCTCCTCAGAAAGGGTCACCTGAATGTCCTCCATCTCGTGAATGATATCATCGATGATTTCATCGCGGTTCCCCTTCACCACACGGATCGGTGAACCGGCGATGGCGCCTTCCAGTTTCTGAGCGGATACCTTGATACCGGATGCGGCGGTCACCTGCTTCACCCGTTCAAACCGTTCCTCAGTAAGGATCTCCTGCATGGGGCGGGGTACCAGCAGGGAGCGGATCCTGGTCTCGATCACACCCTGTTCTCCCCCTACCGCGATATCATCGCCTACGTTCAGCTGCCCGTCAATAAGGATGACATCAAGGGTGGTTCCAAGGCCCCGTTCCTCTTTCACCTCCAGAACGGTGCCGTACCCCGGTCCGGTGGTGGAGAGGGCAAGGTTTTCCTTTAGGTATCGCTGTGCAAGGCCGATCATCACCATCAGGAGATCAGGGAGACCTTCGCCGGTGATGCCTGAAACCGGTACGATGGCGATGTTGCGGGCAAAATCCCGCACCCGGTCAAAGCGATCGCAGTTAAATCCCATCTCCGAGAGTTCACCGACCAGCTCGTAGGTCTTTGTCTCGATCATTCCCTGCACTCGTTCATTCTGAGCCGCATAGGTCTTCATAAACGGCGCATTCTCATGCACCCGCCAGCCGTGTATCCGGTCGATCTTTGTGGCAGCGATCACAAAGGGTGTCCGGTAGTTCCTGAGGATCTGAAGCGCCTCTTTGGTCTGTGGCTGGAACCCGTCGTTGATGTCCACTACAAGGATGGCCATGTCTGCCAGCGCCCCGCCGCGGGATCGCAGCGTGGTAAAGGCATGGTGGCCCGGTGTATCGATAAACAGCAGCCCCGGGACGTCAAACTGCACTGCGTCGCTCGTGCCGCTCATCGCACGGATTGCGTCCAGAGGCACAATGGTTGCCCCGATATGCTGGGTGATGGCCCCTGCCTCACGATCCACCACGGATGAACCTCTGATTCGATCCAGCAGTGATGTCTTTCCATGGTCCACATGCCCCAGTACACAGACCACCGGTGTACGAATGGATGATGAAACCTCTGATGCTGTGTTCTTCTTCTTTTTTGCCATGTCTCGCGCCCTCCGTCTCTGATATTGGTATGTTAAAAAATTCTCTATTTTCGCCCGTCATTCTTCTGAGTATGCACCGGTTTGTGGCGTTTTTATATAAATAGTTCACCTGACATATTAATGGTGTTCGTACAGGTGTCTCCCGGACGGGTGAATTCCCTGTTATCCGGATTTTCTCTTTCCCCCTTCCTCTCTTCCTTTCTTCTTCCCGTTCTCCCTTCCTTTCTTTCCCCCTTCCTGTCTTCCTTTCTGTCTTCCTTTCGGTCTTCCTTTCTGTCTTCCTTTCGGTCTTCCTTTCTTCTTCCTTTCGGTCTTCCTTTCTTTCCCCCTTTCTGTCTTCCTTTCTTTCCCCCTTTCTGTCTTCCTCTCTTTTTCGAATAGGGCCGGACCTCTTTTTCTTTCTCTTCCGCCACCCTTTTGGTGTGTCTGTTCCGGACGCCGCAGATCACCTCCCAGACCACGTCGGTATGCCCAAGGGAAAGGAGAGACGTTGTTTCGCTTTTTTCTTTCCCGGGGCCGTTGGCGTGACTCTCTGCCCGTATGGATGCGGTGATATAAAGGCGGTCTGTTTTCCTGATTCATGATACGTTTTCTTTCCAGGTGTAACAGAACAGATAAGATAGATTAATTACTGCCGCTGTCAAAATAAGAAAGGCATCTTAACTGAAGCATTGTGCCGGGGTAGGGTAGTGGTTATCCTCAGGGATTGTGGCTCCCTGGACTCGGGTTCAA
>CAZFXY010000137.1:2657-4173 GCA_964523185.1 uncultured Methanoculleus sp. | reverse complement strand
CAGTTCATGAATACGGCAGACGGGCCCAAGGTGATCGAGTTTAATGCGCGGTTTGGTGACCCGGAGGCGATGAATCTTCTTGCGCTTCTGACCTCTGACTTTGCCGCGATCATTGTCAAAATGGCAGCGGGCACGCTTACACCGGCAGACGTTGTCTTTGCGCACCAGGCATCGGTCTGCAAATACCTGGTCCCGGAGGGGTATCCCGACGCACCGCGGGAAGGGGAGCGTCTTACCATCGGCGATTATGGAGATGCCAAACTCTTTTTTGCCAATGTCACCCTGGAAGGAGGCACATACTATACCCAGCGATCCCGCACCCTTGCGTTTGTTGGTCTGGGCGAGACCCTCGGAGAGGCTGAGGAGCAGGCAGAACGGGCCGCTGTATCGGTGAGCGGTGCTGTCCGCTACCGGCATGATATCGGCACGATGAACGTCCTTGAAAAAAGGATTGCCCACATGAGGGATATTCGATGAAGCGCGATATTCTCTCCATTCGGGATCTATCCTCTTCTGAACTCCACGATATCGTGGATGCAGGCATTCATCTCAAATCCCTGCGGAATGCAGGGACGGATCATGCATTGCCCCGAAAACATACGCTGGGGATGATCTTTGAGAAGGCGTCCACCCGTACCCGCATCTCTTTTGAAGTGGGGATGTTTGAACTGGGCGGGCATGCACTGTTTCTGAATCCCAGTGATATGCAGCTGGGCCGGGGGGAAGAGGTGCGGGATACCGCCCGTACTCTCTCCCGGTATCTTTCGTTGATCATGCTTCGTTCCTATCGGCATGAGACAGCCGTTGAACTGGCAGCCTATGCAGAGGTTCCGGTGATAAACGGGCTCTCGGATCGTGAACACCCCTGTCAGATTCTTGCTGATATCATGACGATGCAGGAAGAGTTTGGAACGACCGCGGGTCTCCGGGTGGCCTACGTCGGTGACAGTAACAACGTCTGCAATTCCCTTCTTCTCGCCGCACCCATGGCAGGGTATGAGATGGCTGTTTCCTCCCCGGAAGGGTTTGGGCCAAAAGAGGAAGTCCTGGCACAGGCAGACCGTGCGGGTTCACAGTATGAACTGTGTGCGTTTCCTGAAGAAGCCGTTTCGGGCGCTGATGTCGTGTACACGGATACCTGGGTGTCCATGGGCAAGGAGAGTGAACGTGAAGCGAGGCTGCGTGCCTTTGCCGGGTTTACGGTAAATGAGGCGCTGATGCAGAGAGCAGCAGACGGTGCAAAGGTGATGCACTGTCTGCCCGCACACCGCGGGCAGGAGATCTCAAGTGGCGTGATGGACGGGCCGTCCTCGATGATCTGGAATCAGGCAGAAAACCGGCTGCATGCCCAGAAGGCACTGATGAAAATGCTTCTGGGATAACCGGAAACCGGCGGGATGCCCGGAATGCACTGATGAAAATGCTTCCGGGATAATCGGAAACCGGCGGGATGCCCGGAAGGCACTGATGAAAATGCTTCCGGGATAATCGGAAACCGGCGGGATGCCCGGAAGGC
>CAZFXY010000137.1:0-2557 GCA_964523185.1 uncultured Methanoculleus sp. | reverse complement strand
AACCGGAAACCGGCGGGATGCCCGGAATGCACTGATGAAAATGCTTCCGGGATAACCGGAAACCGGCGGGATGCCCGGAATGCACTGATGAAAATGCTTTTGGAATAACCGGAAACCGGCGGGATGCCCGGAATGCACTGATGAAAATGCTTCCGGAATAACCCGAAAAACGGTTTAATAATTCAGTACCTTCATAAAATCAAGAATGGGCATTTCGCCACTTTTTTTTGCATCTTCAATCATCACGATCATCTCCTCCAGGATTTCATCGCCATCCTTCGGTAAGGTGCCCTGCAAAAAACTTTCCAGTGCCTTATGCTGGTATATCTTGTGCTGCAGCCTGACGTCACGATGCCCGACTACCGCCACAAATGCATTACATTTCGAGTCAAAGGTGATTGAGATGATACTGTCAACATTGACGTAGTTGTTTTCGATGGACTTTACCCAGACCATGGTACCAGTCTGTTTGGGGTACAAAAATAATAGGGTTTTGGAATTGTTTGTTAAAAATACCGTTTCATCAGTCAGCTTCTGAGATATAGGCCTCCAGCCGGTTGTAAAGGTCTTCCTGCACCTTCTCAAGCAACTCGTGGCTGCCACGGAAGGCAAGCAGCTCCCGTGTATCGCCTTCCATGTTGGCAAAGTAGAGCTGCCGTTTTCTCGTCACGACTTCAACGCCGTATTCTTCATGTATTGCAACGATCATGGTACGGGGAACCCCCGGGGGTATAATAAGGTCAAATGTATTGTCTGTCATATGATTCATTCCATTCATTTTCCAATCTTCATGCGTCTTGCCATGATACACGGCCCGCCGCGGACTCCTCCGATGGGCTGCTTCGGTTTCCCGAGGGAGAGCATACAGCGTCCCATCAGTGCCGCACCGCGTGCCAGTCCGTCATCAACAAAGATGACGTGTTCCTCAGGTTTTTCAAAGAAACCGCGCTCTTTGATGCCTTCCATGATGATCTCCGGTTTTCTTCCGGATATCGCTGCCCGGCCGGTAAATCCAATGGATGCATTCGGGGGTATCAGATGCCCTTCTGCTGCGACATCCAGGAGGCGCAGGGCCATTCGTGCACAGACATGGTCGACAACCTGTGTCAAAACATCTTTTCCATGATTTCTATAAATATCTGCGCCAATTTCATTCAGTATCTTTTCATTGCTGTAATTTACCCCGCAGTCGCTTCCAATCAACGCGATACCGGATTCCATGGCAATTTCAGCACAGAGCGGCACCTTGCCGAAGTGCGTGCGATCCGGCGGGACGATGCGGATGTCAATATGTTCATGCACCTGCTCTTCATATTCCAGCACCTTTGCCGTCTTTTTCCGGGACAAACCGCCGATAATGCTGTGTTCACCAAAGAGATCAAGGGCGGTGCCCTTTCCTTCCTGCACCAGTCCGGTGCCGCGAACAAGGGCATCCGGCATCGCGCCTGCAAGGCCACAGAAATTACCGATGGTTCGCGCAAAGGGGTACTCGGTCTTTGGGTCGACGTCACTGGTGATTCTGCCGGCGAGGGTGGTGCCGAAATCAAGCGAAAGGCATGGATTGCGGAAGTCGACCGTGGTCCATTTCGCCCCCTCCTTTAGCCCTGCCATCGTAAGTTCCCCCTCCATCTCGTTTGCAACGAGCTCAACCCCTGATGAACCGATGGGGGGTGTGACCCCTGCCACTGTCCCGCAGAAGGTCACTTTGTCAGCATAACTGTATGGCTGCAGCTTTTTTGGAAGATTATCTTTGGACATGGGGGGTGTCATCTTTTTTGGCGGCACCCCCGCCATCAGGCATCCGTTTGCCAGTGCCTTAACAAAATCACCCACCTGATCCGGAGAGTCCATTGCGGCCACCACACCGGTTGAACGCACCACAAAATCCAGATCGTCCTGGATAGACAGACCTGCGTCTTTATGGCATTTGATCAGGGTATCTCTCACCAGTTCTGCGACCGATTCCTTTGTGATGGGTGTCCCCACAAGAGTCGTACCAAATATCTCTTCGCCGGGTTTGGGCAGGCGAACGTCGCGGCTCATGGATACCGTTTTATGAATAATATACGACCGTCCGGCCTCCAGGTCGGTGCCGGTCAGGATACATTTGGTGGTGGTGTTGCCCATCTCCACAGATGCGACGATGAAATATGGCTGTACGAAGTACGCCGGCCTCTGGAGCCCTGCACCATGCCCCACAAGCGGTGGAGGAGGGCTCTCAACAATATTCGGTGTTGATTTTTTAAACCGGTCGAAAAAGGCACACATAGTAGTCAATCTCTGGTTAAATGATGTTATATTTATCGATATCGCCAACGAGCAGGCGAAACAAAATAAAAATAACCGAAATATGGGTTATTTTTTGAGTTGTGCGACCAGTCTGGCCTGAAAACCATAGTAGGCAGAGAAGCCGACTGCATCATTCTGGTCGATAGTGGTGCTCTCAAAGGAGACCAGGTCATCAGAATAGATGGCTTCCGGTGCGCTCCGGCCCGCTACCGTCACACAGCCCTTATACAGCACGAGATCAACGCTGCCGGTGACCCGTTCCTGTGTG
>CAZFXY010000136.1:0-4194 GCA_964523185.1 uncultured Methanoculleus sp. | reverse complement strand
AATTTGCAGTCTGTTCAATTTGCAGTCCGTTCAATTTGCAGTCCGTTCGTTGTAATATGCACAAAAACCGGGGAACCGGAGGGGCTCGCCCCTCCGGTGACCTATCACACGCGGGAGAGGGTCCAAGGGAGGGGGGCTTCCCCCTCCCTTGCTCTTAATCGAATGGATTTTACTTACATCAAAGTTATTACTTCTTTGGGGAGGCGCTTTTTTCAGTTTGTATTTGCTTTCATGATGAGCATTTTGACGGTTCAGTTTCGGCGTTTGCACTATTCAGTTTTTTGCGGTCAGGGTGTCCAGGATCAAACGGTCAAACTGCTCAAACCTATGCGTTGTTGCCGCTCACCAAATAATCAGTAACGCACCTGACAATGCATGCCGCCTTGGGATCTACTGCCCTGATGCCCGGATCGTTACGTTCCGGGATACAAACGGGTAAAAACAATTTTGACCGTCCTCCCGGGGTTTTTTCTGCCGGGCATGGTCACGGAAACAAAAAACGGGTGCCCGCCGGAAGGCAGGCGGGCATGAAGGTATTCCGGCTGATGACGAAAACGGAGTATTGACTCCGGCGTTATTTCCGGAGATATTTTGCGAGCATTGGCAGGAATGTGCCGGCATCACTGACCACACCGATGGCCTGCATGGTGCCGCGATCCATCAGTTTGGTGACCGAGGCGGGGTTGATGTCCACACAGATGGTTTTGACATAGGACGGCAGACAGTTCCCCACGGCCACCGAATGCAGCAGCGTGCCGATCATGATGACCATGTCAAGGTCCCTGAGATATGTCCGCATCTGATCCTGTGCAACGATTACATCGGTGACGACATCCGGAAGGGGACCGTCGTCACGGATAGAGCCTGCGAGGACAAAGGGCACGTCATTATTTATGCATTCATACATGATGCCCTTGGTGATCACGCCCTGTTCGACGGCCTTCCGGATGGATCCCGCGCGAATTACCTCACTGATGGCATATATGTGGTTTTTGTGCCCGCCGCGTGCCAGGGTCCCGGTATCCAGGTTCATGCCAAGAGAGGTGCCAAACAGATCGTATTCAATATCATGGGTGGCCAGGGCATTGCCGGCAAAGAGCGCATCCACATACCCGCCCCGGATGATTTCAGCGAGGGCAGGGGCAGCACGGGTATGGATAATGGCAGGCCCGCCGACGATGCCAATCTTTCCCCCGCGGGCTTTCAGATTCTTCATCTCCTGTGCAATCTGGGCAATAACCGTTTCACTGGGCCGTTCAGATGAGACGGTGCCGTGCATAAATTCAAAGGTGCCTACCTCCCGCGGGCGTTCAGGAGGCTCAACGTGGACGCCGGTATCACCCATCACCACCTGATCCCCCCGTAGTAGTTTGGACATCGGGGTGCAGATGGCCCGTTTCTCAGTGGGGCGCACAACAATCAGGCAGTCCATCTCGATGGATTCCACACGCAGCCACTCCCCCGCGTATTTCACCTGAGTCGGGTGATTGGTCGTGGAATAGAAGCCCTTGGGGACAACACGGTCTGCTTCCACTTCTGCCAGTGCGATGTCCTCAACAACCGGAGGGCGTGCGCCCAGACGGTGCAGCACACTCAGGATCTCAGCGAGCAGCGCTTCATCGTCTGCAGTGACCTGCAGGCGTGCAAAGCTTTCATCCTGCTTTTTTTTCCCGATATCAAAGACCATGATCTCAAAATTGCCCCCCATCTCCATGATGGCGTCAAACACCTTGGTCATGATTCCGGAATCAATGATATGGCCTTTCAGTTCTATCTCCCGCGAATACTCCATACCCTATCTATTAGTAATGATGATGATAAAAAAGACCTGATGCTGCAATATCAGGAGGTGTGGGTGCACAGAACCAGCTCTGCTGCCGCATATCAGACAATGTAGGTGCACAGCACCAGCTCTGCTGCTGCAATGTCGTCCGGCGTGTTGACATTCACCGCGATGCGGCGGGATGCGATCAGGAGGGCCATCTCTGCCTGTACTTCACCGTTTTTTGCAGCGTTGATGATATTGATCCCGCATGGCACTGCATCAATTCCGTGTACCTGCGCTACATAGGCCGGAGCGGTGCCATTTCTTTTGCAGAGCGCGGCAGGCACCCAGACCGAACAGGCATCTGTCCCGGCCATTCGATAGGCATCCCGCACTTCGGTGATGATCTCTGCGGTGAGCCCAGGGATGTCACTGACCGAGGTAAAGACCGGTTCGGTGATCTCAAGCATATCGATGCATTCCGTGATATCCTCTACATATCCCACCCCTGCTGCCTGGAATTGAGAAACTCCGTGTGCCCGGCACCAGTTGGCTGTCTGAGGTACTGCAGATGAAAGAACGGCCACCGGTTCAATGCCTGCTGCAGAAAAGGCGTCCACCACATAGGAAATCATGGGCCGGTCGCAGACGCGCGCCAATGGCTTTTCTCCCCGGTTGAGCCGTGTGCCCCGGCCGCCTGCAACGATCAGGGCAAGCATGTGTCCAGTGCCTCCAGCAGGATGCAATTTTCAGGTTGCGTCCGCACCGCGATGCGCACATGCCCGGGAAGATGAAACGAAGCACAGTCACGCACCAGGATGCCGCAGGAGAGCAGCCGCTCTTTGAGAACGGATGCCGGAACCGGAGAGCGGAAAAGAAGGAAGTTCACAGCAGACGGGCAGACAGACAGACCGCGTGCCTGTAGTTCACCCGATAGAAACGACCGTTCTGCTGCAATTCGTTCACGGGATGTATTGAGCTGATCGGCATGATCAAGGGCAGCATGAGCATAGCTCTCTGCATATGCATTCACGCTCCAGGGGGGGCGGATGGCTTCAATGGCCGCTACCAGCTCCGGACATCCCACACCCCAGCCAAACCGGATACCGGGCACTGCAAATGCCTTGGTAAGGGAGCGGAGCACAAAGGCATGTTCAGACCGGACGCCGGCGACGCTTTCCGCCGGGTCGGCAAGGTCGATAAATGCCTCATCAATAAAGAGGTGCGTACCCGCCTGTTCATGGGCCCGTATTTTTTCGAGCATCGCAGGCCTGTGCACCAGCATGCCGGTCGGATTATTTGGATTACAGAAGAACTCTGCCACCGCGGTCTGACTCCCGCATACCGGGACACCCCCCACACATGCAACAGAGACCCCATATTCCCCAAAGGTATGAGGGGAAATCGTGACGGTGTCGCCTGGTGTTACGACTGCCATACAATAGGAACGGATGATCTCAACAGAACCATTCCCGACACAGACTTCATCCGGACTGCGGCCTTCGAACCGCGCAATATGTTCTTTGAGGTCGGTGTAGCGGTTGTCAGGGTAGGAAGATATGGATATTTCATTGGGATCCCATGAAAAGGAGGGAGGGAAAGGGTTTAAATTTTCACTAAAATCCAGAGTAACCGTTTCGGTGCTGCCTGACGCCAGATGGGTTCTTCCCCCATGCTCTGTTTTTAGAATTCTCCTGAATCTCACATATCATCGTCTATTTTACGAATAATTGAACATTTGGTCATATGCCGGAATAAAGGGGGCCGCCAGCATCAAAACACAATATTTATAAATTGTCATATTCTATGTTTAGATTGTCTGGAACAAGTCTGTCACAAAGCACCTTTGCGTCAGACAGGTGAATGACATAAAGCTGTCATATGTCAGACATCGGAGATTACCATGATGGAGCGTATCACGATTCGTTTACCCCCGCAGCAGGTGGCTATGCTAGAGAAACTCGTGGCTGCAGGGGAGTTTCCAACCGTATCTGAAGCGGTGAGATATGCGGTACGGGAACTCATTGAAAAGAAAGCGAACCGTGTTCTGAGGGACAGCGAACAGATCTCGTTTGAGGTTTAGGGGAGAGAAAAAGAGCAATGGAACAAAAACTGTATGCAAGGTATAACGAACACTATCCCAGGGAAATCATCATGAGCGGCCTTCGGGATGTCTCGAGTTTGATGCAGTCCATTGATTCCCGCTCCTACACCGTCCCTCGCTCGTACGAGAAGATCTATCAGACCAAGGAGGTTTTGGATGCAGTCTATTATTAAGGAAGCCCTGAAGAACGCCGAACAGGAAAAACAACAGACCCGGGGAGTCATTGGAGATGACGACCTAATCGGGCAGCCCCGTATTGTCATTGTCGGGTGCGGTGGTGCAGGAAACAACACCATCAACCGACTCTATCACATGAAAGTCAGTG
>CAZFXY010000135.1:0-4200 GCA_964523185.1 uncultured Methanoculleus sp. | reverse complement strand
CGGGGCATCCTCCGGGTGACCGAGCATGACGACGCCTCCGGGGTGAATATCGAGGTCTTAAAAACCTCGTCACCAGACGCCTATGAACAGCGGGTGATAAATTTCATATCACATGCAGGCACAGACGGTGTGCTTGACACCCGTTCCTTTGCTGCAGCGGCAAAGTCCGGCGGATCAACGATTACTAACCTGAATACAACACTCTCTGCACTGACATCAGAGGTGGATACCTCGCTTACCCACCAGTATGTGGAAGAGGGCCGCAAGCGGCTTATACCGCTCTTTGCTGCGGGCATTGGAGTCAGTCTATTCTCATTCTTCCTCTTCTTTGTATCGTCTGCAAGCGCTTTTCTTTCCGTACCAGCGGGGCTACTGGGACTGGTAATGGTGGTGCAGGGGGGTATTGCGGCTGCATTCCCGACGACACTCTTCGGCCGGTGGAAGGGAGACTATTACGCCGAAAAACTGAAGTGGGATGGGTTCCGTGCGTTCCTTTCAGATTCTGCCATGATACAGCGATATTCACCTGCAGACATCTCCATGTGGGGGGAGTGGCTGGTCTATGGCACTGCCCTTGGGGTGGGTAACAAGGTAGAGGCAGCAATGGAATCTCTCTCTATTGATATCCAGGATACCGGCATGCCGCATTTCAGTATGATGTATATCGGATTTATTCCGGTTGCCCGTTATACCCCTCCCTCGTCCTCCGGCGGTGCCGGTGGTGGTGGGTTTGGAGGCGGCGGTGGATTCGGCGGCGGCGGTGCCGGCGGCCGTTAAATCCTCTTTTTTTATCTTGTACCATACGAAGGTATGTTTTTATAGCATCAGCCCCAGTGCACTCTGAGGCGGTAAGGCCGGTATCATCTGCAATACCATACGAAGATATGTATTTATAGCATCAGCCTCCAGTGAGGGTTTGGTGCTCGTTCATGGAATTCACTCATGTCGATGGCGATGACCACATCCCGGTCACCGTATTTTCTCTCAGTACCTGTGGACACTGTAGGAAAACAAAGTCCTTTCTCGAAGAGAAAGGAATTGCATATGACTTTATTGATGTCGATCTGCTCGACGAAGAGACATTTCACGCGGTGTATGATCAGGTGAAAACCTATAACCCACAAGGTTCGTTCCCGACGATTGTCATCGGAGAAAAAGAAACCGTCATTGTCGGCGGAAGACTGGATGAAATTTCCGCTGCACTGGGGCTGAGTCAATGATCCAGGAATCTGATATTGAACAGAGATATCTCGAGATAAAAGAGCAGGCGGAACACTCAGGGTATTACCTGAATCCCGATAAAGAGTTTGCCAAAGAGCTGGTGCATGGCATACTAATCAATGAAGACCGCTATGGGTTTGGTGCCTGCCCCTGCCGTCTGAGTATCGGGTCACGTGAAGACAATCGTGATATCATCTGTCCATGTGATTATCGGGATCCAGATCTTAACGATTACGGTATCTGTTACTGTGCCCTGTATGTATCAAAAGATATTGCGACAAATAATAGTCCGATTCCCGTTATCCCTGACCGGAGACCTTTGTGCGGAATGTCTGAACCAAAAGAAAATGAGGCGGTAGCACCATCCCACCTGACAGGAAAGAGTACTCTTCCGTTTCCGGTGCATCGGTGCCGGGTATGTGGATATCTCTGTGCACGTGCAAAACCCCCGGAGATCTGTCCGATATGCGGTGTTTCGTCAGATCGATTTGAGAAGTATATTGAATAACTCTGAAAGCATATACTCTACTATGGCTGCAGGTGACCTGTTTAGGAATTATGCTGTTGATATTGTGCTCCTTCCCCCCCCTGAGTTGATAGATGCTGCGATTCAGATCAACCGAATGCTCATTGAATTGACAGGGAATAACGCAATACAGCTGGATGCGGTTAAACAAATCCCCCATGTGTCCCTTGCAATGGGATGTATCCCGGGGGTTAGTCTGTCGCAACTGTATGTCCCTCTTGAACAGCTGTCAAACCGGCTTTTACCCATGGAAATTGGAATTGAAAAGCCAATAACGGTCCTGACTGAATCCGGTGGCCCGGTGTCCGGTATCAATCTCGTAAAAGAAGACCCGCTCATGGTTCTTCACCGCAGTGCGGTTGCACAGCTGGCTACCTTATCAAAGGAAAAATGTCCCCCGGCAGCATTTCTCCGAGAGAACAATGAAGAGATGGCTTCTTTTACGCTTGATTATGTACCGGATTATGCGAAAAATGCAGGATTCGAGCGCTATTCTCCGCATATTACCCTGGGAAAAGGTGATGTGACGGGGATCGATAATCTTCCCGTGTTGCCAGAGAAAGCCACGTTTTCCACCCTTGCGATATGTCATCTGGGGAATCACTGCACCTGCCGGTCAGTGCTCTGGAGCACCCCGGTAAAGTGAAAGCGGGTCTCTTTGTACATAATCCTCAATATCATTGAGATCAGTGAGCGGCACAGAACAGGTCCCTTCCCTGCAGACGTACAGGGTTGTGCTATTTATTTTCTGCTTCAGGGTCTGGGTGAAGGGTGCAATGGTAATGAGAGCAGCACTTCCGTCTGCGATAGTAATGCTTCGAAACGGCTGATATCCTCGGGTAAGTAGCTGAATAATAGGTGTAGTCCCCTCCTGTCCCGGGACAATCACACATTCTTCACCGGAGACCATGTGCATATACGCAGAGAGGAGATGGCAGTGCGCGGATGGTGCACGGTGAATTTCGGGCGCAAAGACGTCCAGAATCCGGACTGCGTCTGCTTCATATGCGGGCTCTGCCGTGATGCGGGCAAAAATGACCAGAGATACCGCCAGCAGGGAATTCCCCGAGGGGAGCGCGCCGTCATATGCGGTCTGCTGCCTCATAAGGGGCGTCTCCACATTGGCTGCTGTCAGGTAATATCCCCCGTGGGGATGCGGGAATTGTTCCGACACCACCCTTGTCAGATGCTGTACACGTTCCAGCCAGGCTGCATCGAATGTTGCCTCATACAGCATGAGATAGCCCCATAGTACAGAGGCATAATCATCCAGGAGCGCCGCACCGGATGAAACTCCCTTAAACCTGCTGTGGAGCAGTTCTTTTGATAGCCCCGTCTTCGTGTATGGCAACACCTCTGTTGCCAATTCTCCCGCCCGGATGTACTCCGGATGGCCCAGTGTCCTGCCTGCGTAGGCCAGCGCACCGATGCATAGTCCATTCCAGTCGGTGAGTATCTTATCATCACGAAACGGGAGCGGGCGGCGGTTTCGCACCTGCAACAAATTGTTTCTGATATCGGTCAGGTTTTCAGAGGTATACCAGCGGGTGGCTGCATCCAATGAAGCAAATGCCAGTGTCTGCTTGCCCGGGGGAAAGTCGTGCATATTTCCTGATGAATTCCCTTGTTCACGGATGTCAAATACCGAGAAAACTTCGTCTGCATACTCTCCTGCCGCGTCCCGGAGTTCATCTGATGTCCAAAGATAGGTGCTTCCCTCTTTGCCGTCACTGTCGGCATCTTCCGCAGAAAAAAAACCTCCATCATCAGACCGCATGCTGGTGAAAAGATACGCAGCCGTGTCTTCTGCGACCCGTTTGTATACCTCTTTTCCGGTGACACGCCACCCCTCAGTATAGGCATACAGCATCATTGCCTGGTCATAGAGCATCTTTTCAAAGTGGGGTATGCGCCAGTCACGGGTGACAGAATAACGATGGAACCCACCTGCGACATGGTCACCGAGGCTTCCCATGATCATGCCATCAAGGGTCTTCTCTGCCATTCTGCGTGCTTCAGTGTTTCCGCTGAATGCCCAGTATTTCAGCAGGAATATAATGATGTGGGGTGACGGGAATTTTGGTGCAATCCCAAATCCGCCGTACTCTTCATCAAATGTATTGGACAACTCCATGAATGCGACATGTACGGCCTCCCCGCTGAATGTTCCTTCAGGGGGATGGGCTGCCTGTTTTTCAATCGCGGCCCTGATTTTCCCGGCTGAATCACGTAACCCGACATTGTTATTCTGCCAGAGGGTTTCGATCTCTTCGAGAATGTCGATGAGGCCCTTTCGTCCGAAGCGTCCTGTTTTCGGGATGTAGGTGGCTGCAAAAAAGGGTTCTTTGTCAGGCGTCATCACAATAGTAAGCGGCCACCCACCCGCCCCTGTCAGTACCTGTGCAAATGTCATATAGGTTGCATCGATATCCGGCCGTTCTTCGCGGTCAACT
>CAZFXY010000134.1:1847-4296 GCA_964523185.1 uncultured Methanoculleus sp. | reverse complement strand
ACCATGGGAATCAGTGCCTGCCCGTGCATGCCGACATGATGCATGGCCCGGTCAGCAAGAAATGCCGCCCGGGTCATATATCCGGAATCCTCAAGGATAGAGAGGAGAATATAGAAGACAAAGACAAAGGGGAATGCAATCCCCAGTCCTGCCTGCACCGCAATAATGAGCGAGAAGAATATCTGTTCCCAAAACGGCGAAAACCCGGCAGCCATGAGGGGTACAACCAGATAGATTTCGAACAGCCCGACAATGATTTCTTCGAGAAACGAACCGACAAAAAACACCGTCAAGAGGGTTGAGAAGAGCAGAATCAACAGTATCGGAATGCCCGGAAATGACCGCGTCAACAGGCTGTCCAAATCGGGTTTTTTCTTGTGATCTTTGCGTGTCGTTATTTCAGCCGCAATTTTTGCGGCAGCATTGTGACGGTTGGTTGCAATGATCTGGTGCACGGACATCTGGTGCTCGTCTTCAATCTCTTCAGCAATCGTGGCAGCTGAATCAAGCAGATCGGCATCCGTCCCCAGCGTCTGAAGAGCGTCAAGGGCCTCCCTTCTGGAACATCCGTGGATCTTGACAAGACTTCGGATAGCGGCCTCAATGTGCTGACCATAGGGAACGTCGTAGCTCATTTTCCGGGCGTCAGAGAATGCACAGGGGATGATGTCCCCGATATTTCGTCCTTCAGATGCTGCTGTGGCAATGACCCTGCATCCGAACATATCAGAGAGCCGTGCGAAATCAATCTCAATACCTGCTTTTTCGGATTCGTCGACCATGTTGATGACGACAACGCCGGGCATCTGGTATTCTGCAATCTGAAGCAGCAGATAGAGGTTGCGTTCCAGATTTGATGCATTGAGAACGGGGACGATGACATCAATATTTCCTTCCTGCATATAGCGGCGGACACTGGTTTCCTCATCGGTCGTACCGTCAAGGGAGTATATCCCGGGAAAATCAACGAGTTCAATAATCTCCCGCTGATAACAGACACTGCCGGATGAAATACCGATGGTGGTGCCGGGAAAATTACTGATCTCCACACCAATTCCTGTCAGCTGGCTGAAGATCAGGGATTTGCCAACATTGGGATTTCCAATGAGGGCGGCCTTCATTCAATGATCTCCACAAACACAGATGCCGCAATTTCCGGGCTGATTGCAACATCACTTCCTTTAATGGTAACAACAAGTGACCCGTTTGAGAGTTTTCTCTGGATAGTGATCTCTTCGCCAGGGATAACACCAATATCATTGAGACGCCCCATCCGGCGTGGCCCCCTGATTAATGCCACACGAACGGTCTCCTTTTCCTTAAAGAATGAAAGGGGCTTAAGATCACATGCCTGGGCACAGGGACGACGACGCATCTTTCTGCAACCCCGTGGGCATGAAAGATATTGATTGAGCCTGCTGATGGTCTCATCGGATGCTTCGTGCTCTATCCGGCAGGCCTGCTCTGAAGCAGTCTCCTGATCCATCCCCAGCATCTCCGTAAAGAAACATTCGAGTACGTTATGTTTTTTCAAAACACATTCAGCAGTTTTTTGTCCTTGTTCTGTCAGTCTGACGGCGTCGCCAGGACCACGAATAATATCTCCACTACGTTCGAGAGAGATCAGGTCATGATGAACCGCATCCAGGCTCCGGTCAAATTTCCGGGAGAGAGACTGAATCGTATCTCCATCAAGGGTATGAATCTGGTTTTCAAGAATCCATTCCAGATAATCCTCGTGAACTGAGGTTTGCATGTATCAAATGTATTATGCTTCATTTGCTAAAGATTATATCGACCAATTAGGGTGAGAGATATCGTCGGAAAAAATACATCTTCGCTACACGCAAATACCAGACAGCTGCTGGACCCCCCATTTTATCTCGACGCGTTTGAGGAAGCATTTCGTTATATCATCGATGAATACCAGATTCCCCAGCATGACATCGGGGTATTTATTCCCTGCGCAATCAGAAAACCCTACAGTACATCCCCAAGCCACCGCCTGTTCCATACAATATTTGATTCTGTGTATGGCGCCGACACATCATACCATGTGGTGGTATTTGGCACCTGTGGCACCGTGCCAGCCGAACTTGAGTGCATGTACCCATACGCACAATACCATTACATGCTGGGCAAATGCACAAACCAGAGAATAAAAGACGATTTCCTGAAGATAGAGACCTATCGCCTAAAAGAATTTCTCAGGAACACGGCAGACACCTACCAGGTACGGATTGCATACTGCATCGGCCCCTTCCGGGAGGCAATGATTCGGGCGGCCACCGAGACCGGCACCGACGTTATGATGTATCCCACCGATCCGATGATCCAAAAGATGTATGATGCCGACTGCCCGTTTCCGGAAGGCAGTCTTTCCATGCAGGCATATATTGATGAGTTTACGGGTGGGCTTTTAGAGGCGAAAGGGATGGTTGGGAGGGGA
>CAZFXY010000134.1:0-1837 GCA_964523185.1 uncultured Methanoculleus sp. | reverse complement strand
GAAGAATAGGTTGGGTTTTTCAGATATTTGTTATTTAACATTCTTTTTTTTGTTTCAAGACTTGTGTGAACACCCATAAACGAAATTATTATTTACCTCATAGGTAAACTAATCTATGAGTTCTGATGGAGATCACGTTCAGCAATCAAAAGATGCAAAAAATCTGCGAGAACGAAAGATCTGCCAACCGTGAACTTGGTCAAGCATCTGCGAAAAAATTACGGACCCGCATTAGTGATATTCTAGCTGCTCAAAGTGTTTTCGACCTGCCTGCCGGGAATCCTCATCAATTGAAGGGCAATCGCATCGGACAATTTTCATTAAATTTATCCGATGGTAAACGATTGATTTTCATTCCGGCCAATAATCCTACCCCATTGATTGATGATGAGAGTATAGACTGGTTCCATGTAACAAAGGTGTACATTATAGAAATCGGTGATTATCATGACTAATAAGAAGAAAAAATGTACTCCGGATTGGATTTCACCACCTGGAGATACCATCTCAGATATCCTGGAAGAACGTGACTGGACTCAGGAAGATTTTGCTAAGAGAATGGGCATTTCTACAAAACACATCAGTCAGCTCATTAACGGTAAAGCACCTATAACACAAAAAACTGCAATGAAACTCGAGCGAGTTATTGGAGGTACGGCAGGATTTTGGTTGAATCGGGAAATTCAATATAGAGAAAATCTCCATCGTTTGGAAGAATCAAAAAATCTGGATGGATGGGTAGACTGGCTTGATGAATTACCGGTAAAAGAATTAATGAAGTCTGGTTATATTGAAAAAATACGGTTAATCCCAAAAAATAAACCAGACGTAGTGAATAATATGCTCTGTTTTTTCGGCGTTGCATCTCCGGAAGAATGGGGGACACAGTATAAGGGCATGGCAGTAGCATTCCGTTCCGCAAAAAGAGAACACGATATAGGAGCTGTTTCAGCATGGCTGCGTTTGGGTGAAATTGAAGCAGAAAATGCAGATATTCCCGAATATAATGCTTCTAAATTTAAAAAGGCGCTTGATGAAATTCGTAAACTGACGATAAAAAGTCCTAATGAATTTAAAGATGAAATGCAAAGACTGTGCCGGGAAGCAGGTGTATCGTTAATTTTTGTTCCGGCTATTTCAAGAGCACATGTCAGCGGGGCAGCGCGTTGGTTGAATCCACATAAACCGATAATACAATTGTCACTGTACGGGAAGACAAATGATAAATTTTGGTTTAGCTTTTTCCACGAAGCAGTTCACATCCTGAAGCATGGCAAAGATGCAGTGTTTCTGGATGACTCCCTTGACACGAACAATAATCATTCAGCAGAGGAGATTGAAGCAAACCAATTAGCGAGTAATATTCTCATTCCTCCCAAATATTCTAAACATTTATCTGAATTAAATTCAAAAAGTGCCGTAAAACAATTCTCCGGTATGATTGGAATCCATCCCGGAATCGTTGTTGGTCGCTTGCAATATGAAGGATTCATTGAACAATCCTGGATGAATGACCTTAAAGTACACGTAGATTCGTCAACAATCCCTTATAATGTATCCAAAAGAACTACCTGAAAAGATCTTTAATCCTCCCCCACCTCCTTCTTCAATTTCTTCAGCTTATCCCGCAGCACAATCGCCCGTTCAAAATCAAGCCGCTCTGCCGCCTCCTCCATCTCAGCTTCCACCTGAATAATGAGATTGGGCATCTCATACCGGGGAATGTGTTTGGTGTCCTGAATCTCCACCTCTTTCTCCCGGATGGGTTTTCTGATGGTGACCGGGGTGATGCCATGCACCCGGTTGTATTCCATCTGCATCTCACGCCGCCTGCTGG
>CAZFXY010000133.1:1688-4429 GCA_964523185.1 uncultured Methanoculleus sp. | reverse complement strand
TTGGCGAGATGAGTATGATCAACCCCGAACAGGTTGAATTTCTGTTTTCTGCCCTCACTGAAGAGGATGCATTGTTTCAGGGTGCCGTGCTTGCATACCGGACGATTGCGGTAAAGACCGTCTGTCCCTGTGGATACAAAGGCAGTGAACGCTATGTCTGCCCGGGGTGCGGAAAACTTCCGCAGGTTGTGGAAGGGCGCGAGATATGTGTCACAAATATTGAGATAGAAGTTGATGACGAATGAAAGTCAATCTAATGCATGGCGCCGGTGGCGCAGTTTTTTCTGAACTGCTGGGAGCAACATTAACCAAATATACCCACAATAACGCAGGCGGTATCGGGCTTGAATCACTTGATGACGGCGCAGTGATTCCCTTTGGAGATATCAATCTGGTGTTTACCACCGACAGCCATGTGGTCAAACCGATCTTTTTCCCTGGTGGCGATATCGGGAGGATTGCCGTGTCAGGGACGGTGAACGATCTGGCCATGATGGGTGCACGTCCGGTGGCCCTTTCCTGTGCGATGATCATCGAAGAAGGATTTGATATCGAAATGCTCGAGAGAATTGTCGCGTCCATGGATGCCGCCCTGGGTGAATGCGGTGCGGCCATTGTCACCGGCGACACCAAGGTGCTGGAACGGGGTGCGATTGACGGCATTGCAATCAACACCTCCGGTATCGGTGTGGCAGACAAACCGGTGCGCGACTGTGGTCTGCTGCCGGGGGACGTGATCATCGTGAGCGGGACCATCGGCGACCACGGGCTGGCCATCATGGCCCACCGTGAGGGGTTTGACCTCGGTGAGCAGATCCAATCAGACGTGGCGCCACTTTGGCCGCTGGTAGAAAAGGCCCTCGCTGCCGGTGACATTCACGCAATGAAGGATCCGACCCGCGGTGGCTTTTCCAATGCAATAAATGAGATGGCAGAGAAGTCCGGTGTGCAGGTGCGCATCACCGAAGGGTCCCTTCCCATCCGGCGCAGTGTGAAAAGCGCCTCTGAACTCCTGGGTATCAACCCGCTTGATGTGGCCAATGAAGGCAAGGTGGTGATGGGCGTGGCACCAAATGATGCTGACGCGATTCTCGCCGCCCTCCGTGCCCATCCGCTGGGCAGGGATGCAGCCATCATCGGTGTGGTGACAGAAGGCAGCTCTGTGATCCTTGAAACGGCAATCGGGGGCGAGCGTTTTATTGAGGCACCGATCGGCGATCCCGTGCCCCGGGTCTGCTGACCCATCTCTTTTTGTAGCCGCCTGCTGAAACGAGTACCGTTAGCAGGAGAGAAAGAACAGGTATGAATACGGATGAATGCAGGGTGTCCGTCGTGACAGCCTGGAATGCAGCAGAGATCGCTGCATTATACCAGAGTGCAGGCTGGTGGAAACCTGATTTGGATCCCGAAACACTGATCCCTGCACTTTTTAGCGGCAGTTTTGCGTTTGCCGTTGCATACGATAAAAATAACCGGGCGGTGGGTATGGGGCGTGTCCTGTCTGACGGAATCTCTGACGGGTATATTCAGGATGTAACGGTGGTCTCTTCATGGCGGGGGCAGGGTATAGGAAAACGTATCATTGCACTGCTCGTGGCCACCTGTCTGCGTGCGGGTGTCGGCTGGATTGCCCTCGTTGCAGAACCCGGGATGCACACGTTTTATGAACCTCTCGGGTTTACCGTGATGAAGGATTATGTTGCCATGAAATATGACCTGCCCGGGGAGGGTCATGGATGATCTCACCTGATGCATTCCGATTGATTGAGCTAAGCGACCGGGCGTTTTTCCAGGATATATTCTCTCAGTTCCCCCCGATGCACAGTGATCACAATTTCACTACGCTGATTGCATGGAAAGAATATGCGCATTATTCCTGGGCGTATCCGGATGATAATCTCCTGATATCATCGATCATTAACCATGAACGCGTGTATCATGCGCCTGTCGGGCCCCGGAACCCTGTTCTTCTGCGTGACCTGCTGCGTCTTTCGGTTGAAACCGGAGGGAACCGGCCGTTCTCGGTCTTTGACCGTTCCACGCATGACTGGATTCTTCATGAACTTCCGGGTCTGCGCCTGCGCACCGACCGGAATTTCTTTGATTATATTTATCTGACGAGCGATCTCGCTCATTTGCCCGGCAAACGCTATGTGGGGATACGTCAGCATATCAACACATTCAGGCGGGACTGTTCGTTTACCGTTGAGATGCTCACCCATGAAATAATCCCGGAAGTGATCGCATTTCTGCTGGAATGGTGCGAATGGAAAGAGTGTGAAAAGACCGAAGTCTTAGCCCATGAAAAGTCAGCAGTTCTTTACAGCATTGAGCATCTGACAGAACTCAATCTGGATGGGCTTATTATCCGGGTGGACGGGGATATTGCTGCGCTCTCTGTGTATGAGGGGATGAGTGATGGCATGGCACTCATTCACTTCGAGAAAGGGCTTCCTGACTGCGAAGGGATTTATAAGGTCATTAATCAGGAGACCGCCCGGCATCTAAAGAAGCATGGGGGATATGCCTTTATCAACCGCGAATCCGACCTTGGGCTGTCCGGTCTCAGGGAGGCAAAACTTCGGTATCACCCCCATCATTTTGCTGAGGTATGGTATGCAGAAAAGGCAGATATTGAACGGGCTCTGAGCGAGGATCAGGCATGAGCGACAGAACAGCGGGGAGTATGCATACATGATAAAAAGAATGAGGATGCGGCGTGAGCGACAGAACAGCGGGGA
>CAZFXY010000133.1:0-1588 GCA_964523185.1 uncultured Methanoculleus sp. | reverse complement strand
CGTGAGCGACAGAACAGCGGGGAACATGCATACATGATAAAAAAAAATGAGAATCTGGCATGAACGTTAGGAACGGCGAGGATCTGGCATGAGTGATGGGACGAACGAGGCATGGCATGAACGACAGAACAGCGGGGCAGGGCATGTCTGCTGATGCGGACTGTGTGCTGAAAGGGGCGCTGCTGCCGGACGGGAGAGTAACAGATATCTCCATGAAAGACGGCAGGATTATGCACGTGGGGGCGGCCGGGAGGGCGAGTCAAACCATTGACTGTACCGGTCTCCTCTGCCTGCCCGGCGCGGTGGATATGCATGTGCATATGCGGGGCGGTGAAGCACAGGGTGACAAGGAAACCTGGGTCTCCGGGTCACAGAGTGCCCTTGCCGGGGGAGTGACCACGGTGGTCGACCAGCCCAATACCATCCCGCCCCTGACCGGGCCGGATGCCTTTACCGGGCGTGTGGCAGAGGCCACGCGGGAGGCATACTGCCGGTTTGGGATCAACGGATATGTATCAGGGGCATCAGACATCACCGGCCTCTGGGAGGCGGGTGCGCTGGCCTTTGGCGAGACCTTTGCTGCGGCCTCCAGTTACGGGAGTCCCCTTACGATAGCAGAGATTGCACAGGCATTCAAAGAGATTGCCGGTCTGGGTGCGCTGGTCACGATTCACGCCGAGGACGTTTTGCCCGGGGATGACATCTCCCTTGCAACGCATGCGGCCCTGCGGCCGGAAGCGGGTGAAAAGAGGTGCATACAGATGCTTGCCGCCCGATTTCCTTCCGGGCTCTCTGCCCATTTCTGCCACCTTTCCTCGCCTCTGAGTGCAGACACGGTCATGAGGGGCCCGCCTGCCACCTATGAAGTGATGCCGCACCATCTCTTTCTTTCCATTGAAGAGCACGGGACGGTGCCGGAGGGCTACTGCAAGGTAAACCCGCCGGTCCGGCATGAAGCGACCCGGCAGGCGCTGTGGGAGATGTGGGATGCCATCCCGGTGATTGCCTCTGACCATGCACCGCATACCATAGCAGAGAAATCGCAGCCGTTTTCTGCGGTGCCGTCCGGCATTCCGGGTGTGGAGACCATGGTGCCCCTGCTCCTCGCTGAGGTATATGCGGGCAGGATTACCCTTTCATCGCTTATTGAAAAAATGGTTTGCACACCCGCCCGTCTGCTGGGTCTCCCGGTGTCGACCCTGCTCCCTGGTGCACCGGCCGATGTCGCCCTGTATCCCCGGCACGAGACGGTCCGCATCACCGCGGATATGCTGCACTCCCGCGCCGGGTGGACGCCGTATGAAGGGATGCAGGGAGTATTTCCCTGTATCACCTGTGTGGGAGGTCATCTCTCCTACCAACGCAATGAATTCAGCAGGGCCGGCGGCGACGGGTTATGGCTGCCCGGCAGAGGGTTTAAGTGCACAGAAACGAAATAGTACAAGCCGATACAGCACATCAATAGGTCCCCGGGTGATCGATTGGCTAAGATCTGGATGTGATCCACGGGACAACCCAGGTGTGCAACAGGCAGGCCCGACAATGGGTTTAGAACAGGTGATGAACGGCGCATGCCACAGATGATCCA
>CAZFXY010000132.1:0-4497 GCA_964523185.1 uncultured Methanoculleus sp. | reverse complement strand
GTTGTCATCCTTTCAAGCCTGTCTGCTGAAATCAGGTCTATCTGAACTCCTTGTATCATGTGAAATCACCCGAAGTACTCGAGCATTTTTTCATAGAGCTCTTCCATGTTATCTCCTTCAAGACCCGATACCGGAACCACCGGGTGCTGGGGAAATGCTTTTCTGATTGCAGAAGCTGACGCATCAGGCAGGTCTATTTTATTTGCAACAATGATCACCGGTAGATTTCTGCTTTCAATGATACCAACCAGCATGATATTTACCTGGGTGAACGGGTCAAGTGTTGAATCAAGCATATAGATGACGCCGTCAATATCCTCACGAAGCCAGTGCATCGCTTCAGCCACCCCCTCTGTAGCTTCACGGGCCCGTTTTATGGCATCATCCTTCTCTATTCCATACTCAACGAACTCCTGGTAATCGATTTTTGTTGTGACACCGGGAGTGTCCACAATATCAATCGTTACCGTGTTTCCACTCAGGTTAGATATGGTGACGCCTTCTTTACGCCGTGCACGCCTGGTCTCGTGGGGTATTTCACTAACCGGGCCCAATGCATCCCCTGTCCAGTCCCGCACAATTCGATTGGAAAGGGTAGTTTTCCCTGCATTTGGTGGTCCGTAGATGCCTATTCGCGACTGGCGCTTCTTAAAAAATGCATTTAAAAATTTTGAAAGTCTTTTTCTTGTCCGTATAAAAAGATTCATAAATCCCTCCTGAAAGCAGATTACTCATATTCAGGTATCTGTTTTCTTTATAATATAGATTTATTCTTGTGTGTGAGCATAAAAAACGATAATATCTCCATCAATCTGTGTTATTCACTATTCTTTTATATGAACACGCCCTAATAGGGCAGTATACCACCTCTGCTAAATTTTCCCATGCAGACAAACGGTGATCTGAGTGAATGACAATAGGATGAAACAAATGCGGTTTGAAACGCGTATCCTTCTCAAAGAAGTGATCCGGTTTCGTCCCACAACAATAGACTCGGGATCAACGGTCGCAGATGCCGCTGAAAAGATGTGCCGAGATGAAGTTGGCAGTTGCATTGTGCTGATGAAAAATGCCCCTGTCGGCATTATTACCGAACTGGATATCAATTGCAAGGTTGTTGCAAAAAACAGAGTGCCGGGCGATGTGTTTGTCCATGAAGTGATGAGCACACCACTGATTACCATTGGGCTTGATAACACCATAGAGGATGCTGCCAGTGTCATGCTGAAAAATAAAGTCCGGAGGATCCCGGTTCTTGAGGATTCACGACTTGTCGGTATTGTTACCGTGCGCGACATTCTGGCGGTATCTCATGAGCTGAATGGTATTATGGCAGATCTCATTGAAATAAATCGATTTGATGAGATTATTGATGGTATCTGTGACGGATGCGGGTGTATGTCAGACAAGCTGGTAAATGCGAACGGAAACATGTTATGTCCGGGATGCCTTGGGGAGGATGAGCCGTTATGAAGGGCGTCTCTGACCTCATGCGTACGATTCCCGTGTTGTACCCTGATGATCAGATTACCAAAGCGAGAAAGCACCTGCGGGATGATTCGTTCAGGGAAGTGTTCATCAGGAACAGGGACGGGAGTCTGGCCGGATATGTTGACGTATCCCATGTGATTCTTGTCAACGAAACGAAGTCAAATCTGGAGATCAAGTCGTTTCTCCGTGATGCACCCGTTGTGCAGTCGGGTGATTCCATAGAGGCGGTGCTGCTGCAGATTAGAGATGCACAGATCGACAGTGCAGCGGTCTGCTCCCCAACAGGGGAGCTTATCGGAGCGGTGCAGCTGGCGGCACTCTTTCCGGTTGTGATGTCCCGTCAGCAACCGCAAGGGCTGGTTGAAGACTACATGACCCGGGAGGTAGTTACCTGCCGCCCGGATGACCCGTTGCATGCCGTCCATACATTGATCACGGAGAGCGGGTATGACGCGCTTCCTGTTGAAGAAGGGAATCGAATCCTGGGCATGATATCCAGGACTGACCTGATCGCACGTGGGCACATACGCCGATCGATTGAGGAGAATCACCGAACACCCGTTGAGTATATCATGGTCACCCCTGCCATTATTACCTACAAAAATAACACCATAGGGGATGCAGCACAGGCAATGATACAGTATGATGTCAGCCGTCTTCCGGTCATTGAACAGGACGGGCAGATTGTAGGCATTATAACGCGCCAGGACATTCTTAAGGCTTTAAAATTACCCGGAGTTGTACATGCATAACAAGATAAATAACAAGATAAAAAATGCCAAATCAGTCGATGAAGTTTGGAAAAATCCCGGAAAGATGAGCGGAAGCCCGGTAGAATTTTCAAGCAACAAGGCGGAGCATCCTTCTGAGATTCTGGCTATTGGAACAAGCAACGTGTATGCTGTTCCTCAGACGATGCAGATAATCAAGGCTGTTGAGGCCATGAGCACAAAGGGGTTTCGGAGGCTGCCTGTTACCGATCCGGGTACGGGAAGGCTCTACGGTCTTGTAACAGCAGGCGATGTGGTTGACCTCATGGGTGGAGGATCGAAATATAACCTTGTAAAGGTGAAACATCGTGGACAACTCCTCCCGGCGATCAATGAACCGGTAAAGGAGATAATGTCGACCAAGCTTGAAACCGTCAATTCCGGCGATGAACTTACGGATGTTGTTGACAGGATTGTAACGACCCGTATCGGCGGGTTGCCTATCGTCAATGACGATGGCAGGCTGATGGGGATCATCACCGAGCGTGATGTGCTTCAGGTGCTCACCGCGTATCGGAGTGCCAGCTTAGTCGAAGATGTGATGACCACAACCCCTCGTGTCATTACTCCGGGTGAAACCATTCAGCGTGCGGCCGAAGAGATGACACGGTATAAATTCAGACGGCTGCCCGTTGTCAGTAATGAAGTCCTTTTCGGCATCGTGACGGCAATGGATATTATGAAATATGTCGGCGATGGCACAATCTTTGAACAGATGACCACGGGTTCAACGGATGATGTACTCGATATTTCGGTGCGCTCCCTGATGACCGTCGATCTGCTGACAACAACACCCTCTGCGAATGTCGGTGATACCGCACGGTTTATGCTTGCAAAAGGTGTTGGCGGTTTGCCGGTTATCGAAGACTCCCATCTGGTTGGCATGATTACCGAGTATGATATGGTCCGGGCTCTTCAGAAAGAGATGTAATGGTATTGCATTAGAGCACAAAAATCAGGATTGCTACAAAAAAGCATGAAATAAATAAATGTAATCATCTATGGTATACGGCATCCTTCCTCTGTGGAACACGGAGGATGCCTGATGAACAGGTCTGTTGAAAATTTTAGGTATTATCCTGTGAAAAAAAATAACAGGATTCTGAATAGGATATACGTATCCAGGAAGTGGCACAATGAGTCAGGAAATATTTGTCAAAGATGTGATGTCCAAACCGATTACTGTCGCTAAATCTGCTCCAATTACCGAAGCGCTTGATAATATGCTTGCAGAGGGTGCGGACCCTCTGATCGTTACACACAACGGTTCAGTTATGGGAATAATTTCACGGGCAGCTATTGCGGAAACCCTTGGCAGCAAAAGGACGTCGACGATGCCACCAACACAGATTCGTGTAGTGACTCAAACGGATGAAAATTATACCGCAGTGTACGGGGATCAAGAGGCAGACATACTCGTTCCCCTTCTTCAGGAGTATAAATTAGTTGTCGTGCTGGATAGTGAGCATAATCTCATCGGAAAGGTTGATGCAACGGACCTTCTTAACGTGATGGTCCCCGATACCACAACGGAAAATCTGATTCAGAATGCACCCGTGATTGGTCCGGATGAAAGGGTCGTTCACCTCCGCAGACGCATGCTTGATGAAAACATGACAAAATTTGTTGTGATGGATGATGCCGCAATTGTCGGCATTGTTACTGAAACTGATGTTGCCCGGGCAATGCGTGATTTCCGGACAAATGTGGCAGATAATCATCAGGATAACCAGATAAAACATCTTTTCGTCAGGGATATTATGACGGCGCCTGCGCTCGTCCTTGATGAAAGCACCCCGGTCTCAGCGTTTATCGATTTGATTGTATCGAAAGGAATCAGTGCGATACCTGTCACAAAAGATGGAAAACTCAGGGGAATTATCTCTAAGTATGCAATGCTCGTTGCATTATAATACTCCCCTTTTTTGGTAACGGATAGTGCCCCTTTTCCCATCAGAAATTCCCTTGTCGTGTAATGAAACCGATCGCTCCTGTCGAGCAGGTGCGTGAAATTGACGAATGGTCTTATGAACACATGCGCACATGCGCACACGCACATGCGCACACGCACACGCGCACACACTTGAAGGTGCAAATCATGTTGGATCAGATGCATCTTGCTATGCGCACACGCACACGCGCACACACTTGAAGTCGTTAACGGTGATTTCCTTGGTCCACCACACGCACACACGCACACACGCACACACGCACACACGCACACACGCACACACGC
>CAZFXY010000131.1:0-4505 GCA_964523185.1 uncultured Methanoculleus sp. | reverse complement strand
CTGCATCCGATCGCAGTGCGGGAAAGCGGTATGGAGACGTCGTTAACTGGCGTCTTGATGTCCCGTTTCCGGAAGAGATTGCGGGTCTCATTGTTGAACCGACGACGGCGTCGGCTGTCTCCGATCTGGATCTGGTGTTCTCTGCGCTGCCTGCAGATATTGCCACCACGCTTGAGTCTGATATCGCCGCTGCGGGTGTGGGTGTCTGTAGTAATGCGTCTTCTCACCGGATGGACGCTGATGTGCCTCTGGTCGTTCCTGAGGTCAATCCCGATCATCTCGGGCTTATTGACGTGCAGCGTGACAAAGGGAGAGACGGCTTTATTGTTGCCAATCCGAATTGCTCGACGATTGTGTTCTGTCTGTCTCTTGCACCGCTGGTGCCCTTTGGGTTCTCAAACCTTACGGTGGCAACCATGCAGGCGATCTCCGGCGCCGGGTTCCAGGGGATCGCCGCCATGGAGATCTATGACAACGTTGTCCCGTACATCGGTTCAGAAGAAGAAAAGATGGAGCGTGAGCCACTGAAGGTCATGGGGTCGCTCGATGGGTCTGAAGTGGTACATGCACCATTCAGGGTGTCTGCAAGCTGTCACCGCGTGCCGGTGATTGATGGGCACACGATGGCGGTCTGGGCGGATACCAGGGCACCGGTGGCAGATGTGATTGAGGCCTACCGGACCTTTACCCCACCGATATCAGGGCTGCCTCACCTGCCCAAAGCGTCCATTCATTATGCCGACGAACCCAACCGGCCGCAACCACGGCTGGATCGGATGCGTGGTGAGGGGATGACGGTCTCGGTCGGGCGAATGCGTGAGGGCCTGCGGTATGTGGCAATGGGGCATAACACCGTGCGGGGTGCAGCTGGTGCCTCTGTGCTGAATGCAGAGCTGATCGTTTCAAAGAAGTACGTTTGAGGTGAAGAACACGTGATTAAAGATAATACAGTATTCGTCGGAAACAAACCAGTGATGAACTATGTTCTGGCAGTCATTACCCAGTTTAACAACGGTGCAGAGGAAGTTTCAATAAAGGCGCGGGGAAAGGCGATATCACGGGCCGTTGATACTGCAGAGATTGCGCTGAACCGCTTTCTTGAAGATGTCGACAAAAAAGAGATCATTACCGCAACGGAAGTCATTGACACGGATAGCGGGCAGACCAATGTCTCCAGTATCGAGATTCTGCTTGCACACCACCGGTGAACTCCCTTTTTTTCTTTTTTCCGCCACCAACAAGGCTATTACCCTCCCGGACAGATCTTTTTATCATGAAAATGGTGCCGTGCCTTCTTTGCGCTCTGATACTTGTTGCCTGTGCGACACCGGTGGCAGCAGCAGCACCGAATCAATTCAGCTATATCACGGTAACAAACTGTAGTATTCAGTTATGCGACGATGATGCCGTGATTGATCTCAATTATTCCATTGATCCCGGGATTGAATTTCTGGTGCACCTGCTGGGGAAGTCTGATCTGAAGTGGAAGCTGGGTACGATCATTGGGTATCCGGATGCACGCTACCAGACGATTGGTATGGATCATGCAACGATACACGTAAACGACGCCTCCCAGAACTATGGCGATGGCTCCTACTGGTTCCCTGCCCATACCTTCGGGATTGAGGTGCCTGAAGTAACGATTATCTCTCCTCAGACATCCCGAAGCTATACGATGGCCCAGGCCGTGCAGGGCATGGGTTATTTTGGTGCAAAAGGCACAAAATAACCCTGGCTGACCGGGTTTTCCTGTAATAGTGCCATCTGTTTTTCGTATCTGTTTGCATTGTCAGAAGGGCCCTGAGCAGGCGGCCCCTCTGCTCTCACATGCGGTATTAGAGATCCTTTGCGCCCTTTATCTTTAGCAAAAAAACCGGCACAGCTGTCACGTACGTATTCCCGAAAAAACCAGAGGGGATATCTGCCCGGTATTCCGGAGACCCGGTCGTTTATCCTCGCTCTCCTGAGAGTATACGACGGGGCAGCACACGGCACGGGTCAGGCACCTGATCGCTTGCGATGAAGGAAAAAATCTAATTTTTCATAGACCGTTTATCGGTATGTTCCTTTATCTCCGGTGCATACTTCTTGAACTTCTGCAGCGCCTTCTGGACGTAGACACCGACAGACGCGAGAACCAGGCCCCCCACGATGGTAAAAAGCATCGTGCGTATCCCTTCTACGCTGTCAATCGGGAAGTCAATCATCGTGGAAAGAGAGATGATATACAAAGAAACGCCATATGCGATGAGCCCCAGACTGCCTACAAAAAAGGGCACGGTAACCGTACGGGGCAGCATCTTTGGTTCGTTCTGCATCACATCAATGATCTTACCCAGAAGGGCAATCAGAATGGCTCCGACGATGTAACTCACCGCCCCGTAGACAAAGGTGATGATATAAAAAAGCACTCCGGCATCCGGGGCATACCACGTCACAAAACTCGAAAGCCCCATAATGATGCCTAAAATGCCGATCACTAATGCGGTGATATAGCAGACAAAGGAAACCCTCCCGCCAACAAAAGACTCCTGCAGCCCGTGAAGGGCCAGACTAAAGTATTCATCAATACCCAGCCCCTTAAAAAGCAGAAAGACACCCAGCACCCCGACCACGATAAAAACTGCCAGCTCAGTACTCCCGAACAGACTCCCCAGGGCAAAAGTGAGCATCACCATCCCCACCGGCACCAGAATGGACTGTGCATGCTTGGGATCGTCAAGGAGTTTTTTAATGATGTAATAGGTGCCCTCAAGATTCGGCATCTGGTTCACAATCACCCGCTGGACACTGGAAACAGACACCCGGGACTGAATAACCGGGAGAATAAATTCATCCTCTGCCCCGTCTGTCACGAGAATGCACTCGGCCACCTCCAGATCCCAGACGATCTTCCTGAGATCCTCAGCAATCTTACGGTCACCTTCAATAGAATTATGATGGTCGCCTGCAATAACGGCAATACAGACATCGTCGCCCTTCATACGGCGGTCATCGTATATTTTTATACCCTGAAAAATCGCATTGACGTCAGAGTCCTCAGGGTCCTTCAGACCCAGTCGGGTGGCTGCCTCAAGACACTCCTCTCGCCCTATAACCGGACTTTGAATCCCAGCCTTAAAGCCGATATCATCATCTCTGTCAACACAGAGAATGAGCGTCCGATCGCCTGACATATGTATATAGAAATCTCTTCGCATCTATAAAAGTCTGATGAACGGCTGAAAAAAAGGATTATATGAGCCGTGCACGCTGCAACAGCAGAATGTCGTCGGTGGTAAGTTTTTCTCCGGCCCTGAACTGTGAAAAAACCTGCTCTGCTTCCTGCCGGACAGCTTTCTGTTCTTTGTTGACCTTTGTTTTCTTGCCTTTCTTGCGGATGCCGCCGATCACCTTATCGTAGTCGCGGAGTTCCTTCTGGCATGCAATAAACTGGTTGTGCTCAGCGTCTGCAGCCTCCTGTGCCTCGACAAACTTCCGGTGCTCATCGTCTGCTGCCTCGCGTGACTTGTCCGCATTCCGGTAGCATTCCACCATCTGATCGTGGTGACTCTGGGCGAGCTCTGCCTTCTCCGTAACGGATGCATGAAGTTCAGATGCAGCGCGGCGGAATTCCCGAGCTTCCTGAAGCTTGGTGTGAACTCCCTTGTTCTGCTCTATTTCCTCTTCCTGCTCTTTGATCTCGGCCCTGAGCACCTTGATCTGCTCGATGAGTTCCCGCTCCTTGTCGGTATTCATCACACGGGTCTGCTGATCCATCTCGAGCCGGTCGATCTTATTCTGGATCTCCTTTATGCCGTGGGTGTTGCTGATGGCGCCGTGCTCTTTCTTGTATTCATCGATATCCTCAAAGAGTGCATTTGCCTTCTCGTTTAAGAGGTTGCGTTCTTCTTTGATGGCCTGAACTGCCTTGTTGTTCTCGTCACGCAGCTCCTTGTGTCTCTGTGCTTCGTCAACAAATTCACGGGTCTGCGCATTGAGCTGGTTCCTTTCGCGTGCATGGGTACTTGCAAGAGCATTCAGTTCATTTCTTTTGTCTTTGTGCTGTTCAGAATCTGCCAGCATATTCTTTCTTTTGTCAATAAGTTCAGTCAACATGCTCCACCTTACCTTGGGTATGTATAGCACAACAATTCATCTTCAGCTGATTCATGGAGTACAGATGTGCAGGATAATCTCCTGATGATAACCATTTCAAAAGAGTTCGTACGAAATTCGGGGAACCGACTTTGTTCATATGGCTGTTCATGATGTTCAACTCCTGTACGTCCTGCCCGGGGGGCAGACATCCTCAGAACCAGTGAGGGATTCACTGTAGTTCTATAATATTGTCTGGTCGTTTCATATTAATGTATCGTAGTTTGATGTGACAGCGTCATTAAAAAAAGGGTCGCCTCCCTGCAAATAGGGAGGAGGGGGTTTCTCCGGTGGTATCGTGCGGGAACACAGAGTGGTTCGTTTTGGGGATGATTTTTGTGGTTCGTTTTGGGGGATGATGTTTTGTG
>CAZFXY010000130.1:0-4536 GCA_964523185.1 uncultured Methanoculleus sp. | reverse complement strand
CGTCATACTCCTGCTGGGCAGAATAGGTGGAGGCGAATATCCACGGGAAATGTTTATACTGCGGCATATAGGTCCGGGAACGGCGGACGGTCTGAAATGACTGCTGTCCAATCCGGTGGAACTTCAGGGCGACGACCCCCATTCCCATCCCCTCATAGACCGCTGCCTCCTTCCCGACGCCGATCAAAGACCCGAGTGAGGTCACTGTTCCTTTGCGCACCACGCCCTGCAGGGCAAGGGCGTCAAAACCGGTGAAGACAATCTGATATCCTTTATAAGGCACAGAACTGCTCTTCACCATATTTCGCTCCATCAGGCGCCCGAGGCGATAGGCCAGTTCGGACTCGGAGAGCTTCGTCTGGTGGCGAAGTACATCCTCCGGCACCCAGCGGTAGTGCTTCATCAGTCGCTCCATGGCGAGCAGGATCTTTATCTCAAAGCGGTGAAGGTCGCGCACATCGTCAGCACAGATGGACATTATTGTAGTATCAATTAAACATGAGAGATGATATATCTTTGATTGATACCCACATGAACTGTTCAAAATGCCGTCGGGAGGCGATCATATACCAGCGGTACTCAGGAATGCACCTCTGCCGAGAACATTTCACCGAGAGCGTTGAGTCCCGGGTGAAACGGGAGATACGAAAGCACGGATGGGTAAAGCACGGCGATACGATAGGCGTCGCCCTCTCCGGCGGCAAGGATTCCACCTCTCTCCTGCATTTTCTCACCACCACCTTTGGTGATCGCCCCGACATCACCATCCTTGCTATCACCATCGACGAAGGTGTCGCCGGTTACCGTAATATGTCGGATATAAAGGAAATTGCCGAACGTTATAGAGTGCCCTGGCATACCACTTCCTTTGCTGAGGAGTATGGCATCACGCTGGACGGCATTGTGGCAGGTCAGGGAGACGACCGCCGCTCCTGCTCATTCTGTGGCGTGTTGCGCCGGAGGGTGTTAAACCGCCTTGCACGGGAAGCCGGGTGCACGAAAATTGCATTCGGGTTTAATCTCGACGACGAGGCACAGTCCGTGATGATGAACGTGCTCCGGGGAGATACAGAACGCCTCACCATGCCGCAGCGGGATAATCCGGGGATGATTCCACGGATACGCCCCTTTGCGATCATCCCTGAGCGTGAAATCGCCCTCTACGCCCATCTGCACGTCGGACCGCTTGCAGATCAGGGGTGTCCGTATGCCCATAATGCCCTTCGGGGAGACGTGCGACGGCTCCTAAACGAGTATACCTGGCTGCACCCGGCCACAAAACATGCGTTACGGAGTCTCGGAGAAGACCTGCAGGGACGGGGTGTTGGATTAGCTGCACCGCCAAATATCTGCCCGAAATGTGGCGAACCGGCATTCGGGACCTGCCGAACCTGTGCAATCCTCCGTGAGGTAAAGCAGGTGACGGGTAATGAAGCCCCATAGGAGGCTGAAACGGATGATGGTGATGCATGCCTTACTCAAAGGAGGCTGAAACGGATGATTAGTATGCATTCCCTACACGAAAAAATCCGCTTCGCGGGGCACGCAGTGGGTGCTATCACCTGCAGCGACGAACACCCAAATACAATCGTCATCAACATCCGGAACCAGATGCAGATATCCATCAGCACCCCGAACCAGGCACAGATATTCATCAACGCAATCACCATCGGGAGATATACCTGAAATGAAACAAACATGTGATATAGGCTGCGAATGCGAACGCATTGAGCAGATGATACGCCACACCCTCTGGTCCTCCGGGGCCAAAGGGTATGTTGTGGGCATCAGCGGAGGTGTTGACTCAGCCCTCGCTGCAGCCCTCTGTGCACGGGCGGTAGGCAAAGAACGGGTGCTGGGCATCGCCCTTCCGTCCCCGGTCACCCCGGAGGCTGACCTGAAAGATGGGGCCGACCTCTGCGCTGCATTTGAAATCCCTTTTAAAACGATATCCATTGAACCGATGCTCAGCGCATTCGCCGGTATAAAGGATTTTGATAAAAGCCCGTACCTGAGCGGCAACCTGATGGCCCGCATCCGCATGACCGTGCTTTATTACGAGGCAAACCGTCTAAAGTATCTCGTCTGCGGAACCTCCAACCGGTCTGAATATATGCTTGGCTATTTCACCAAACACGGCGACATTGCAGCCGACATCGAACCGATTCTGCACTGCTACAAGACGCGCGTCTATGTTCTGGCAAAAGAGGTCGGGGTGCCCGCATCCATCATCAAAAAAGCCCCCTCAGCAGGACTCTGGCCGGGCCAGAGTGATGAGGCGGATATCGGATTTACGTATCCGGAGATCGACAGGGCACTCATCTCTCTTGAGGCAAACAACTGGACGGCATCAAATGCACAGGAAGAGGCCATCCTCGGCAGAGTGCAGGCGTCCATGCACAAACGCATGAGCCCGTGTAACCTGATAGGCATCGTATAGGCACCGTATAAGCACCGTATAAGCACCGTATAGACATCGTTGAATCATCTATGGTAATGCGCGGAAGAGTGACGCATAGTCTCCGGGATGATTCAGATAGCCAAGGGCATCTCCACCGATAAGGTCGTATATCTGTCTGCCATGGACGATGCCTGCCTCCGGAAATTCCGGGGCATCCCGTTTCGCGAGAACACCTGCATCGGGATACCGTAGATTTTTCTTCCACCCATCAGTGCAATGATAGTATGCCCCCCCACGGTGCTCTTCGTACGCCTCATATTCACTTTCAAATGCATCTGAGACCAGATTGACCATGCAAAGCTCGGTATCTCCCGAATTAATAGTGACATGGCCATACCCTGGCGGCACGAGAACGGCATCGCCGGGCCCTGCCCGTATGACAACCACGTCTGTGGCATCCCGCGTCTGGAGCAGGTATTCCGCCCTGCCCGAGAGCACCTGATACAACTCGGGATAGCCGGTACCATCCGGTGCGATCGGATGAAAATGACCTTTGGTCTTTGCAAATTCTCCGCATACAACCATCGGAGGAATGACCGTGTAATCATACCGTATCCGGTTGGCTGCCAGCCATCCCCGATCCTCTGCCGTGCGGGCAAGGTTTCGGTACATAAAATAGAGAGGCCCGGATGCAGTGCATCCTGCATCGGCAAGAACCAAACGCATCTGGCCTATTGTTCGTATCTGCGCTTCAGGCAGATTGATATCCTGGTGCAGTTCCATTATTGTTGTTACTGTTTCCGTCGTTGATATAGATAGTACCCTGCACCAAGGATGATGAAGAGCAGGACCGTAAGGACGATGGGGTTGGTGAGAAGGGTTCCAAGGCCGCTTCTGCTCTCGATGATCACTTCAGTCTTCATTGAATCTGATATGATACTGTTTTTTAAGGAGTCTTTGTAGCGTATCTCGGTATCCAGTCCATAACTCTTGATAGTGGCACTATCAGAGACACTCACCTGATAGTATGCAGTTGCCGTCTCACCGGGTGCCATATCGCCAAGATATGCAGTGTCGTCATTACTGGTGAACGGGTCAACGGAACTGATACGAGAGGTGGCGTCATAGGCCATGGCACCGCCGGTGTTTTTATAGACGACTTCGATTGTACCCTTACCTGACGGATACATCACAGATGCTTCAGAAATGACCTCAAAGGTTATTTTTTTTCCAACAGAAACACCAATGACCACCGGCTTTGAGGTGACTTTGTCTCCCAGACTGTTCTCATAGGTGACGACAATATTCATTGGATAGGATGAACCGGATGCGTCCTTTGATGCAGCCACCTTAAAGACCGCTGTCACCTGCTCGCCGGGTGAAAATTCACCGATAAAGTAACTGCCGTCGGTCGGCTTGACCGGGCTCCCGGGGACAGATGAGAGAACAAGCGTCGTCTGCCGGCCGGTGTCCTGTCCGTCATTTTTTACGGAAACGGTTAGATAGCCTTCCGTGCCGGCATTGAGTTCAGCGACCTCTGCTGAGAGTACGGTTACCTGCACATCCGGCTTAATGACAATCTGGAGGGGGAATGTCTTTGTTGCGGTGCGGTATTCATATTTTAGCGCATCATTGCTGAACTCAGTTGCATGATAGAGGTACGTGTACTCCAGCGTGACAGGCAAAACGTAGGTTCCTGCGGGGGCACCATCATTGATTCTGACCACAAATGGCGTCTGCACCCGTGCACCACCTCTGATGTCGCCCACCAGCTGCCCGCTGGTCTTGACTGAGACCGGGGCATTCCCCATACCGAGGGTTACGACCACATTCTTTGCAGTGTTCGGCCGATCTTCACGTGCCACGTTCTCCGGATTCTGTGAGGAGAAGTCAATGGTTCCGATATTCTCTACCTTTACCGGTATCGTTACCACCGAATCAGGATAATACTCATTGCTGCCCTCAATACCAATACGCAGATCCGGCGGTCCGGAGATCACCTTCTCTGCTGCCATCACCGGTGCGCAAAGGCATACGATGAGGACAATTCCTATAATTGCAGTCCGTGAAAAATTCATAGTATCACTGTTGTTGTATTTGTAACAACATTTATCTGCATTCTCATTATATATTCC
>CAZFXY010000129.1:0-4565 GCA_964523185.1 uncultured Methanoculleus sp. | reverse complement strand
GCAGACGAGTTGTTTGCGAAGCTCAGGGAGATGGTCTGACAATGACTGATGAAAACGGATGGGGGTAAAAATAATATGATAAAAATTGCTGAAGTAATACGAAGGCGTATGGGGTGGTGCCCGAATGTTAATATGGCATCAGGTCGTGAACAGACACGGACATCTGAGAAGAGTTTTTTGACTACTCCTGGCAATGCTTTGCATGTGCAAAGAAAGGGAGTCGTGGATTATGGAACGACTGGAATTTCAGGTCCTTTTCTCCTTGTAGCGGTTGCCGGGGTGGTGGTCGCTTTCCATATCCTTCGTCTCGTGAATCCCTTCATCGCGGGCCTTCTATTGAGTATTTTCTTACTGGCTGTCGCAGCAATGATGTTTTATCAGGACCGTAACGGGAACACTGTCGATGTTACCCCGGATGCAATCTTTATTCATCGACCTTTGTTCAAACCTCGTGTAATTGTAAAAGACGCGATACGGAAAACTGAAGTCAGAAACAATAAACTTCCGGTTCCCTTATCCGTGTTCGCAGTAGTGATTCTTGTGATTATTGTATTCTCTACTGTTCGTATCTATCGCGAATTACTTCCATTCGTTTATGGTGTGACTCCTGGTCTCGTCTCACTCAGCTGGGTCGCTTTCTATATCAGTATCATTATTTTTTCCGTCTGCACTTTTCATCGTTCTTATGTCAGGTCGCGCTATCCTCAGGTGATGGTCGTCACGACGAAAACAAGGAAAATAATCGTGATGTATGTCGATGACCCACACGCTTTTGCAGAAACACTGGAGGCGTCCTGATGGCAATTTTCATGGAGTATATCAGAAAAAAACTCGGGTGGTGTCCGAATGCATGCCCGGTGATGGAACGTGCCGGGACGACACCGGAGACGGAGAGATACATGGATACTGTGCCATCCGGTCGGGGTGGATTGCGGAGCACTGATCTCAGCTGGTGGAACCGGTAACGCAATCAGGTGATGGTGATGGCAGTCAATTTGACTGTTGCTACCATTGCACTGTCCATCCTGCTGGATGATACATCGGGTAATGCCTGGAAAGGTATTGTCCTCGGAGGTATCATGGGCATCTCCGGTGGTCTTGTGGCATTGTGGAATTCCTGGAAATGGTACGAGAGAATTGACGCCGGGGAGTTCAGAGAGGTACATATGACTACAAAACAACAGATGATTCGCTATGGCGGAATTCTCATTTTTTCAATCGTTGTTATTAGCCTGACGGCACTCCGGGTAATGAACGCTAGGCAGTACATCGGCTTTATCGCCGTACTGATGAGTCTGAGCCTCCTCCTCTGGATGATGTACTTCACTGTGTTTGTCTGGGAGAGGCGGCGTCACAAGGTGGTTGCCGCGGATAAGCGGTCGATGTACGCAATTGATATGGAATGAGGGTGTTGTTTGTGCGTTTGACCCTATTGAACCCGGACTGTTCGTTTCATCTGAACCGGGACAAAGTATGCTGTCATTGGTGCCTGTTCCATAATACCGGAATCCTCGTTTTTGATTCCCTTTATCGGCAACGCTAAGGATCATATACAGGTAACAGAAGTCCGGGTCTTTTCTTTCCCATTGGGACACCTACGTGGAATATTTACCTTCGCTATCGCCATCGTACGGGTCCTCTGTCGTATCAATGGCGAAATAACAGAAATGACAGGAATGCCCCGTTCGAAGCATGTTCATGTCAGGTTTATCCAGGATGGAATATCTCTTCTTACTGGTTTTTTCAGGGTTACCTCTTCAGGGTCAAGCTGACTGAATCTGTTCAGGCATGTGGTCAGGTATGTAGTGTGGGAGGGTAATCCCATGTACGTCTTGCTGAATCACCGGTAGACAGGTGTACGACAACATTGACACATTGAGACCAAGAGATGAAAAACAACGATCACATGTCGTGAACGTTGAAACAAAAAGACAACATTCCCCTGAAACAGTGCAAAAAGAATGGGGAATTTTAAAGTAATGCTATGGAGCATGGTTATTATGGACTTTACTTTCCTTCAGGATCCCCAGTTCTTCTCTCTGGTGATCATTCCACTGCTGATCTTCTCTGCCCGGGTCGTCGATGTCACCTTTGGGACCCTGCGCATCATATTCATTTCGCGGGGAATGAAATTTTTTGCCCCGGTCGTTGGCTTCTTTGAGATACTTATCTGGCTGGTTGCTATTGGACAGATATTCCAGGATTCAGGGAGCATCGTCAATATGCTCGCATATGCGAGCGGTTTTGCAGTCGGCAACTATATTGGTATCGTCGTGGAGGAACGGATGGCAATGGGCTTCAACATTATCCGGATCATCACCCAGCATGATGCAGCAGACCTGATCTCTGCATTTAACGCAAAAGGATTCGGGGTGACGGTTGTGGATGGTGACGGTAAGCGGGGAGCGGTGAAGCTGATATTTCTGGTTGTGAAACGAAAAGACATCGAAACCGCGATTGAGATGATGCAGCGCTTCAATCCGAATGCATTCTACACCATCGCAGATGTTCGTTCTGCAAAAGGAGGAATCATTCCTGATCGCTACCAGAAACCGTGGGGACATTGGTTCGGACGGGTTCGAAAAGGGAAATGATGAAGGTGAGGATCACCTCTCTACCCCCTTTCTGACCATCAAATAAATCAACGTTCTGGCATAATAAATTTAAAAAGCGGTAGAATGTTTTTATCAGCCGTTACCATGTTTTTTGTGAGAATGGATGTGGAAAATCCGATACCGGATTGTCCGGCATCTTGTTTTTTTCTCTTTTTACCGTCGCCGGAATAACAGTGCAGCACCTGCTGCCCCACCAATGAGGGAGATGAACCCTATCGGGCTTTCCTGCGGAGTGGTGGCTTCTTCTGTCGGGCTTGCTGTTGCTCTCTCTCCAGGAATGGCGACTGTTATCGATGGTTCTGAGACAACAGAGACATTCTCTTCAGCAGTCTCTGTTCCTTCTGTTCCTGCATCTCCGACGGATACGGTCGGTTCGGTTGAGACAGTCACCTTCTGCCCATCACCTGTGGCGATGGCAAACGTGGAGAATCCCGGCGTTGTGGCCGTAAACGACACCCATCCGCCCTCTTCACTGATAAACGAGGTGGGTAATTCCTGCCACACTCCGTCGTGGAAGCGCCATAAGGCAACATTCGACGGACCGATTCCCTCCATTCTCAGCCATGCCGCGGGCACGCGGAAGGCGAATTCAGCCCCGCTGATTTGATTCGCAGACATACCAGTGAGTTCTGCCGTGATATACTGGTAGACCGGTCCTTCCAGTCCATCCGGGCCGCTTCTGGTCTGGTCAACGGTGAGAAGAATTCTCCCTGTCCCGTCCGCTGCGGTGATGGTGACTGCCTGCACGGCGGTTCCGGTGAATGTGAGGGTTGCAGCGCCACCGGCGCTCAGGGCAGAGGACGTTGCCATACTGGCTGATGGATCACTACCACCTCCGGAATATGGTTTATTTGGGTTTTTGTCCAGGTACCAGGCAAATGGCTTCATCAATGGACAGGTATCGGTTTCATTTGCATACATCGTAAAGGGCGTATCCCCGATGCCGTCATGGGTGGCGTCGGTGCCACGGTAGGTGCTCCAGTAGTTGCCCATGAACGCAGTGAATGCCTGCCCGTTGTACCAGTAGGTTTGCTCTGTCGGGGAGTGCCAGATTCCGGTATCCTGCACCTCATCCGGTGATGGGGTGCCCATCTCTGATATTTCAGCCATTATGGAGAACGTATCGGCATGGTATTTTTCATCAGGAAGGAGATCAGGAAGGAGATCATGCCACGATAATTTAGTGTGTCCTCTCTGGTTCGGGGCACCCGCCATCACCAGTGACTGTCTGTCTCTCCCAGCAATGCCTGTTGTGGTCATGCCTGCTTTTGCATCTCCCGGCGTCAGCACGAAGTCATTGCGGTATACATGGACGTCTCCGTTTGGATTCAGAAGTGAGATATTCGGATATACGGATCCCGAAAAGGAGTTCCTGCGCACAACGGAATTGTTCAGAATCATCCGTGCCTGTTCTGAGCAGTTTATTATGGTGTTGCCGGTGATCTCTGCTTTATCTGCTGAGATCTGCATGCCTGTTCCTGTGTCATTGCACTGGATGGCATTTCCAGAAACGGTGGCTATCTTCCCGTTTTGAATCCGGATTCCGTATGTGGTGACATTCATTGTGTTGTCAGATACGGTGATCATGTCTGCATTTATGATGTCGATACCGTAGCCTGTTTCACCTTTGATCGTATTTCCGGTCAAAATTAATCCGGAGGTCTCATTCCCCACGACTCCCATACAGTCTTTCCCACCGCTCATGATGTTGTTTTTTATGAGGGAGTCATTCACTTTTATGAGGGCCACCCCTGCAAAACCGTAGCCATATGCAAAAGTGTTTCCTGCTACCTGCAGTCCGTTGGTTTCTTCTGCATAAATGCCCTGATACATCTCCGGACCAAACGACGAGTCACGCACGGAGATATTTTCCGAGGAATGAGCCCACACGCCATCGTGAAATATCCTCTCTGTGGTTACATTCTTTACACACACGTCCCGGCAGAAGAG
>CAZFXY010000128.1:0-4655 GCA_964523185.1 uncultured Methanoculleus sp. | reverse complement strand
AGTTACCAACCGCAAATCCGGCCGAATAGGCGAGAATATTGACGATGCTGCCGATATCCTGAAAAATCTGTCCGATGGCAATTAGCCAGATGAGTATTTCAAAGAAGGCAACAAACGGGGCAAGCAGTTTCATTCCCCGCGAGATGAATATGATGCGGAGCGTCCCAAAGGTGACATCGGCGACTCGGGCAGTAAAGATTAACAGGGGAAGAATCACCAGAGAGAAGAACTGGGGGTCCTGAATAAATGTGAAATTCATAGTAATCATGCCTCATAGGTGGGTGACATCCAGAGGTTGCGGCACCGGTCGGGATTTAGCGGGTCACGCTACATCATCTGATCGGGATATGGGGTGAAAAAGGTTTTGTTAACGGGATCTTTCTCTTTGAACCGGACGATTCATGTTCTGAGAATGTATTTTGGCGTAGAGAGATCCACCCTTCCCGGTTATTCTGCACAGCGTTTAGGAAGAATGCTTTTTCACCGGGGTTCACCTTGCCCCGAAAGTATCTGCATCCTGTGCAGGTAAATATTGATGGTTGCAGTGGAGCACGATTCTGTTGAACACGCGCGGATGAGTTGTTCACGGTAACCGTTCTGCTTTATGGCTCCAGCTTTCTTGCCCGATCTATCAGCAGGCAGATCTCTCTTTCCGAAATGCCTGACTTCTCTGCAATCTTAGCGGGTGATTCCCCCAGCAGGTGTCCTAGCGTCACAATATTAGCATCCACCAGTCCCTTTCGTGTACTGGTATTGACATCTTTGAGGAGCGTTATCGGGCAGAGGCTTCGGTTGGAAACCATTGACGCGATATTTTCCCCTTCCGGATTGTCCCATCCGATGTGTTTGATATCCCAGCAGGCGGCGTACCGTTTTGCATGGGCGGAGAGTTTGGTGTTGGTGACGATCATCGCCTTGTCGATCGTGAAACTGTTCCGTCCCTTTTTGTATCCTTCCTGTACATCTTCAACGATGGCTCGTGCAATGCGCCCCTCATCAAGGCCGGTCACACGGTGATGGTTATGGTGGTGTTTGACCTCGACAAAATAGGTGATGCCGTCTTTGCGGGCGATGGCATCCACTTCGTGTTCACCGCACCAACCCTGAAGTATCCTGCCTTCTTCCACCTCGTAACCTGATCCTTTCAGCACCGCACGGACATAGAGCTCAAAGTCCGGTTTCGGTCCGAGCAGCCCGATGGCCCGCCGCACATTTGTCCGTCCTTCAACCCCCGGGTGGTACTTGCGTGCGTAGGTATGGATCATACGCAGGATATCCCGGGTACGGATGCCGTCATACAGGTGACGTTCAACATCGGTGGCGACTTGAATGACAAATTCTTCCGGCACCCCGTAATTGCGGGCCGTCCGCATCACCCGGTGCCGGTCATAAGGCTGTTTTGTCCCGTCTGCCTTGATTACGTGTTTCATGTCTCAGGTTACTCCCCGTCTGTGCGGCACGGTCCGGAAGAAAAGGGGACGCTTCTCAATCCGGACACCGCTTACTATGTAGATCCGTTCGTTATGCCGGAAAAACATGATCATTTGCACTCTCCCCCTGTTAGTCGCCTGCATGCGTGGTTCAGGTCAAATTTTCTCTTGGACTCGAACGATATGGCTGAAAAACCCGTCATATCAGGTACCGCCGTTCAGGGCAACCCGCTCACGACAACCTGTTCACGACAACCTGTGCACGGTTTTTATACATTCCAATAAAGGACGGCACGGGGTGGGTGTGTTTTCAGAACGCCCTTTCTTCGTTACTATTATACTCCCGGAAGACCAACGCTGTTCCGCACACTTTTCGTGCCGAGATTGTCTAGTCAGGAAAGGCGGGGGCCTCGAAAGCCTCTGGTGTTCTGCACCGCGAGAGTTCAAATCTCTCTCTCGGCGTTTTCAAAGAGACGGAGTGAGCCGGTGCGGGGATACATTCGCATTGTGCCCTTTCCGTACTTTACCCAATGATAACCTGGATCGTTTCTTTGCGCGATGCGACATGCCTGACATGTTACCGCCTTTGACACCGCTGAAAACTATAATAACCTGGATCGTTTCTTTACGCGATGCGGCGGGCTGACCTGAATAATTCCGGAGAGTTATTACTCACGGACCTTGATTCCCCCCTTCTGGTTCCTTCCAACCCGGGTTTTCACAGACATGCTGTCCCGGGATATGACTTTATAATTCCGGCCTCGTACAGTGACATATGATCGGGCAGCACCGATCTGCGACCCCTTTTCAGGGGTGCATTTAAAAAGAGGTAAAGATTATGCAGATTTTCACAGAAAACACCGACAGTTCTACGGGTGCACCCCTCTTGGATGGTGCGCTAAATATTACTCCGGAGACACTGATCGTTACTATCCTATCGCTTATTATCGGATATATCATTGCAAAAATCCTTCTCCGGTGGGTGAAGCAGATACTTAGAAAGCAGAACCGCATGTCTGAAGTCGCAGCCAATCTTATCGAACGCATCGTCTCTATTCTCCTCTACATCATCGTTGTCCTTATCGCGGTGAGTTTCCTGGGAGTGGACGTGGATGGCATCGTTTTAGGTCTTTCTGCGATTATTGGCCTGGTCGTTGGCTTCGGGATGAAAGACACGATCAACAATTTCGCAGCAGGCATCTGGATTGCCACGATGAACCTCTTTGATAAAGGAGATGAGGTCACCATCGCGGGCCACTGGGGCTTTGTGCAGGAGATTGGCATCATGGCGACCCAGATAACCTCTGGCGGGTCAAATATCATCACGATACCGAATGGAAAAGCCTGGAACGACTCTATCATCAACTATACGAGAAATCCGGAACGTCGTATCGACCAGTCATTTGGGGTAAGTTATGAGTCTGATATGACCGAGGTGGTGCAGGTGGCGCTCTCCATTGCACGGAACCATCCAAAGGTGCTGGATACCCCTGAACCAAGGGTCGTCTTCTCTGAGATGGCAGACTATTCAGTGAAATTCACCCTTCGCTGCTGGACAAAGACTCCTGACTATTATGGCACACGGGCAGATCTCCTGCGCTCGCTGCACTCCGAGTTCATCACCGCAGGTATCGAGATTCCCTACCCGCATGTGGATGTCGCGTTCAGAGATACGAATTCCGGGGAAGAGAACGGCCCGGCGAGAGAAGTGCGGTGAGAGAAAAAACGGGCATCCGGGAGGTGCGGATGACCAGACCAGATTTCTTTTTTTATGCATTGACGGGTTCATCCGTGGTAACGGAGTTCTAATGGTATCCGTTGTCTATGCCGCAATCGATACCATATGCATTTGTTTTAAAAATATGTTGAAACAGTAACTATTATTTTCGGTTCATGCGATACCTGCTCAGATAGTAATGAATAATCCGGAGGGATTGCACACACATGACAGAAAATAGTCAGAAGCCAAAAAAATATGGAATTGCATACAAACTAAAAAAGGCAGTGCTGGGTTGTGGCGGCGATTGCGGTGAAGGATGCAGTGGCTGCTCCAATGAAATCAGGATCGTCCGGAAAAAGGATACAGAGACAGAAGAGAAGGACTAAAGAGAAGAACGAAAGAGAGCGCCATTATCACCGGGGCACCGCAGGGGGTGGCCGGCAGGCGACAGGCCGAAAGATTTGGTGCCTAACCTGCAGAAAATCGGCAGCGTCGTGTTTTTGGCAAAATCCGCATGACGCCAATGGCATCACACAAAAAACGATGAAAGCATGTCTGGAATTTTGCCTTTCATCGCAACGTTAACAACAATTATCCGCACATGAACATTCTTTCTTTATTCCCCGGGCTGGCAAATCCCCTTCCTGAACACTGCGGTGACTCTCTCGATGGGATGGGATGATTGCACAACGTCTCTTAAAATAGCTGAATAGCTGGGGAAAAATAATGGGAACCCGCCATCAGGCGGGTCTCTTCCACCAAAGGAATTTCCGGGAATGGATCACTCCTCGCGGTCTACGACAAACGAGACTTTTATCACGGCGCGATACTCGACAATTTTGTCGCCGTCCACTTTTGCCGTACATCCCTTCAGGTAGAAACCTTTGATGTTATGGACGGATTTTGCTGCTTCTTTCACGGCATTTCCGGCCGCCTCTTCCCACCCGTTCGGGGAACTCCCGATCAGCTCAAGAACCTTTGCCACAGGGGGCGCATCTGTTTCATGCATATTTCCTTTCACCAAGCAGTCCCTTAAGGCACCCTTTCCTCATGAATGTTGTGGAGAACCGTACACCCGGATAACGGGGATGTGGCAAAGGCCAAACGAGGGAAGCCCCGAAACCCTTCTCAATACACAGACATGACCTTGTGCGGATGAGGAAACGATACGTTTGGCGGCAAAACCGGGTGTCAGTCTTATTCAACCATCTTTATCAATGACACTTATACCGGCATTTGACTTTTCCGTAGTTCTCTCAAAGAGAATTCATTCCACGCTATTTTTCTGATCGGACGGCCCATCTTTTTGACAGAGGAGAAAAGACCTCATGCAATCACCGTGGAAAGAACTCATCAGCCTCCCTGTCTATCTGTGGGGCCGCAGCTTTATTGGAGAGAGGTGGGAGGACGTGGCAGCATTCTGCCGTGAAGAAGTGTTGGACGGTGTAGAGCTTTATAAATTAAGCGTAAAACCCCTTGGTCTTTAGCCAAGGGGATGTAAGCGA
>CAZFXY010000127.1:0-4699 GCA_964523185.1 uncultured Methanoculleus sp. | reverse complement strand
TATATGTAAACACTCAGAAGAGATTGAATGAAATTAAACGTAAGAATATGGCCTGTGCTGCAATAGAATATGAACGATCTGAATTGCAGGAACAATGTGCCGGCCTCACAAGACAAGAAGTAGATGAAGAAATCATTGATATTCTTGGCAGTCAGGACACATTTTTCAAGACTAACGTTAGTGATTCTGATGATAAATTAGAGCTGAATTGGGAATACAACAATGAATTCATTGAAAAATCTCAGGCCGTTGTAGGAAAATATCTATTGTATGCAACAGATCCCAATTTCAGATCTTGGGATGTTTTCTCTACGAAATCTGTCTTCATGAAATCTGTCTCCATATATTCTCTGACAACTTCCCCGGCCCCCCTCCGGTGCACCATTGGTTTGGAAAGCAATAAGAAAAACCCGTACGACATGTTTCAATAAGAAAAACCCGTACGACATGTTTCAATGAGAAAAACCCATACGGCGTGTTTCAATAAGAAAAACCCGTACGGCATGTTTCCGTTTCTGGTTTCATTCCCCCGTTTTGGAACATAGTTATATGTCATCCCGTCCATTTCCATCATTACTGACATCATCCCGGATGATGGAACCAGGTGAAAAGGATGGGAGAGAAAATAAAACCAGTGCTTGTCCAGGAAAAGCTTGATACATGTGAGATTGATCGGGCACGGCTGAGCCTCATGAACCCGGCTATTATCGAGGAAAAGGTTCAGGAACGGACAATTGATGAAACGGCACAGGAGATGCTCCGGCATACCCTGAGGGAGGGTGTTGAGACGGTGTGGGACCGTTACGAGATGCAGCAGCCCCCGTGCAAACATTGTGCCAGCGGTCTTTCCTGCAGCCGCTGTGCAATGGGGCCGTGCAGAATAATCCCCGGGCGTAACCATGAACGGGGGGTATGTGGTGCGGATGGGGATCTTGTCGTTGCACGAAATCTGCTTGACACCATTGCAACGGGAGCTGCGGCACACTCAGATCATGGCCGCGATATTGTTGAGACGCTATACAAGACCGGAAAGGGAATGGCTCCTGGATACGAAATATCTGACCCTGCAAAACTGAAACGTATCGCCGGCGAACTCGGGGTAACAACGGAGGGGAGAAGTGATGAGGAGATTGCTGTCGACGTCGGCCTCGGGCTTCTCGAGGAGTTCGGGTCGGTAAAAAATGAGATATGCTTTTCAAAACGGGCCCCCGAACAGACTCAGGCAATCTGGGACGCTGCGGGCATCCGGCCGCGGAGTGTTGACAGGGAAATCGTGGAGGCCATGCACCGGGTCCACATGGGGGTAGGAGCAAGCTATGCGAATATCCTCCTCCACGGCCTGCGGACATCTCTCGGGGACGGGTGGGGCGGTTCGATGATGGGAACTGAAATTTCAGATGTGCTCTTCGGCACGCCAAAGATCAACCAGTCAAAGGTAAACCTCGGCGTCCTGAAAGAGGAATATGTCAATGTCTCACTGCATGGGCACAATCCGATGGTTTCCGAGATGATTGTCAGGGCCTCGGAGGACCCTGCCATTCAGGCGCTTGCAGAGGAGGTGGGGGCAAAAGGTGTCAACCTGGTCGGTCTCTGCTGCACGGGAAATGAACTCCTGATGCGAAAGGGTGTTCCGATGGCTGGCAACCACCTCAATCAGGAACTCGTTATAACCACCGGGGCCGTTGAGGCGATGATCATCGACTACCAGTGTATCTTTCCCTCGCTGCCGCGGACGGCAAGCTGTTATCATACAAAAATTGTCTCGACAAGTGATAAATCGAAGGTGGTTGGTTCGTATTACTACGAATTTAAACCTGAGACAGCCTATGAAACGGCAAAGGCGATCCTGACGATGGCGGTCAACAATTTCCCGAACAGAATTCCTGAAAAGGTCATGATTCCCGGAAAACCGGTTGACCTGATGGCAGGATTTTCAGTGGAGGCCATACAGGAAGCCCTCGGCGGGACCTTCCAGCCGCTCATCGATGCTATTGCCGATGGCAGGATCCGGGGAGCGGTCGGTATCGTCGGCTGCAACAACCCGAAGGTGAAGCATGATTACGGTCATGTGACCCTTTCAAAGGAGCTTATTAAGCACGATATCCTCTGTGTCGAGACAGGGTGCGCCGCCATCGCATCCGGAAAGGCAGGTCTTCTCATGCCTGATGCCGCATTCCTTGCCGGGTCCGGGCTCAGGGGGGTATGCAAGGCCCTCGATATCCCGCCGGTCCTCCATATGGGGTCGTGTGTGGACTGTTCACGTATTCTTGTCCTTCTGGCTGAGCTTGCTAAGGCGCTGGGTGTGGGTATTCATCAGCTCCCGGTGGCAGGTGCCGCACCCGAGTGGTATTCGCAGAAAGCGGTTTCCATTGCCTCCTATTTCGTTGCATCGGGTGTATATACCGTTCTTGGGGTGATGCCCAAGATCACCGGGAGCCCGAATGTGGCAGAGCTTCTTACCGGTGGATTAGACGGCGTCGTTCAGGCGAAATTTGCGGTGGAACCGGACCCCGTAGCGGCGGCGCAGCTCATCATCTCGCATATTGATGGGAAGAGAAAGGAGCTCGGACTATAGAGGGAGAAGGGAATGGGTGATAAAAAACCTGATATCCGGAATGCGGCCCGGTACTTCCGGGCCCGCCGGGCACCGTCACCGGGAGATGGTATGCGCATTGTCATTGCCGGCAAAGGAGGTGTGGGAAAGACCACCACCTGCGCCATCCTGTCATCCATCTTCGCCGAAAGCGGCATGAATGTCCTTGCCGTTGATGAAGACCCCCAGCAGAACCTCGCCTTTTCCCTTGGGTATCCCCCTCAGGATGCATCCGGAATTGTTCCGCTGTCGAAGAATGCAGCGTATATTGAGGAGAAGGTGGGTGTGCGCCCGGGGTCAGGATATGGGGGCATGCTCCGTCTCAATCCGCAGGTGAGTGATGTGGTGGAGCGGTTTGGCATTGCCATCGATGATCGTATCAGCCTTCTTGTGATGGGAAGCGTATCTACTGCGGCGGGTGGCTGCCTCTGCCCGGAAAATGCCCTTCTGGGCAGTGTTCTCCGTTACATTCGCCTGCGCAGAAATGAGGTTATTCTTATGGATACTCAGGCGGGGGTCGAGCATTTCGGACGGGCGATTTCAACCGGATTTTCCCAGGCGGTAGTGGTCACTGAACCCTCATTCAATGCCTACAGCGTCGCTATCCACGCGGCATCCCTTGCCCGCGAACTTGGGATTCGGCATGTCCATCTGGTGGTAAACAAGATCCGCTCGGAGTCAGATATCCGGAAAATCGAGCGTCTTTCCGATGGAGAGGTGAAGTTCACCTCGGTTCACTATCTCCCCTATAATGATGAGATAATTGAATCCGAACCTGATGTTCGATGTCTCAGTTCGGGAATGACGGGGAATCCCGTTGCAGAATCCCTGTGTGCTCTCTCCCTCGCTATCTGCGCTGCATCAGAAGAGAAGTAAACCATTTCATTTTGGGTTGCTGGAATAAATCGTATGGTCCTGTTTTCTGTCATCATGGGCCGGATGCGCCGGGAATAATCGTCTCCGGGTTCGGTCTGTTCCGGAGCCCCGTAAAAAGAGAATTTTGGGTATTTCAGGATTCCGGCGGGATCATCACTGCATCGATGACATGAATAACGCCGTTGCTGCATTCCACGTCAGTGGTGATCACATTTGCGCCATCCACCATCACCCCGCCTGAGGTGTCAACAACGAGTGCGGTGCCCTGCAGGGTTTCTATCGTGTCCATCGTTATGACATCTGCTGCCATATACCGGCCGTCTGCCACATGATAAAGCAAAATTTCTCTCAGTTGCCCTTTGGGTTCTTCCAGCAGTGCTGCAACCGTTCCCTCAGGCAGTGCTGCAAATGCATCGTCTGTGGGAGCAAATACGGTGAACGGCCCCTCCCCCGAGAGCGTCTCCGTAAGTCCGGCGGCATCCGTCGCTGCAAGAAGGGTCGTAAATGTTCCCGCATCCTGTGCGGTCTCCACGATGGTTTTCATTACCGGTGTCTGTGTAGGGGTAGGGGTTGCCTCTGGTGTTTCTGTAGTGGTACACCCGGAGGCAAGCACCGCTGTCACTACAAGCAGTACGCCCAGCATTTTTAGTAATTTCATTCAATACACCCCCCATCCTGTGATGGGTTAGCCGTTAATAGGTGTTCATTGACTTAATTGTTTTCAGAGATTTTGATACGGTCTCTCCGGAAATAAAGCGAAAATCCGGATAAAGGAAAACAGGGATATGAGGGTCGTGGTATCATAGTTCTGAATGTCTGCACACTGGCATTCAAACGAATCGGATGAGATTTTACTTAGTTTTTCTGCAATGTGCACATTGATGAGCTGTTCATATAGGCCTGGGGGAGACCCATATCTGATTATTTATATATGGAGATGAACAGCCTGGTGATCTTCTGTTACGCTGGTGATCGTGATGAACGTGGTATCAGCACCTGCCGTTCTCAAACAATTCCCCGGGAATTTATGTCTAAATAATCCCCATGGAATTCATATCCACCCACCCAAAGCATCTGTGTGCGTTAGCAGCGCAGGTGAAATGAAACAGAAATGAAACAGAAATGAAACAGAAATGAAACAGAAATGTACGGAAAAAAGGTGTAGTCCCGTCCTCTCTCAGGCATACTTCCGAAGCAAATCCGTTGCCCTGCGGACCATCTCGCCGTCTT
>CAZFXY010000126.1:0-4736 GCA_964523185.1 uncultured Methanoculleus sp. | reverse complement strand
AAAGATTCTGCATCTGCTCATTCAGGAAATATTTGCTACCATCTCCCCTGCCCAGGAAAACCTGAGATATATATCAGCACCGCCCCTATCACCCTTCATGCGCACCAGCCATGCCCTGCTCCTCCGCCTCTGGCACGACCCGGAGTTTGACTTCAAAAAAGCGGCAGTTGAATACATCGACCGGGGTGCCCCAAACGATCGGTCAACGGCGAAAGGAGAACATATTACCAATCTTGACCGGGGCTGTTTTGAAGTTATTTCAACAAAGAGGACAAAATCCATCCCCTACCATCGGATTCGCAGGATTACCTATGCGGGAATTACGATCTGGGAAAAGCCGACAGACCCCTTATCATAACGACACCTCCATAAGGACCACCTGCCCGTCGTTTTGCCGTTTTGCCGTTTTGCCGTTTTGCCGTTTTGCCGTTTTGCTCCATCTCTTGTACTCGTTAATACCCCACCGCGTAGTACCATCCACCCTCTTCGCAAACCTTTACCGGCACCCCAAAATGCCCACCGAACCGCTCATTGGTGAGCATCTCTGTCTTGGGGCCGTCATTGCAGAACCGCCCGTCCTTCATGAGAATCACCCGGGTGATCTCCGGGATGATATCGGAGAGCCGATGCGTCACCATGATGATGCCCGTGCCTGCCTGCGCAATCTTTCTCAGGGTGGCACGGAAGATGTGAAGGGCATAAAGGTCAAGACTTGTTGTCGGTTCATCGAGGATGAGTGCCTTTGGGTCATGGACGAGTGCACGGCCAATAAGAAACCGCCGGGCCTCACCGGAGGACATGGTGGTGACCAGACGATCTGCGAGGTGGTCAATCTCAAGGAACCTAAGGATTTCATCTGTTTTCTGCTCCATTTCAGGCGTTGCTTCATGCCACCAGAGACCAATACTGCAGAAAAATCCTGACAGTATGACATCACGCCCGGTGATCTCACGGGTAAAGGTATACTGGAGATCATGTGACACGATGCCAAAATGAGACCGGAGATCAGAGACATGCCACACATCATTGCCGCAGACCCGGAATCGCACCCCCTTTCCCGGCAGGGGGTAGTGCTCCCGCATGATAGTCTGGATGAACGTTGATTTTCCGGCACCGTTTGGGCCAAGAATCGCAACATGCTCCCCCTGCTGAATGGTCACCGTGAGAGAATCGAGCAGTTTCTTCTGGCCTTTCATCACGGTCACATCCCGGAATTCAAGGAGTGGGAAACGAGAGATATTCTCTGAGGCAGTATGGAGGGTATGCATGGATGATCAGCCTGATCTTTCGTTTAGAAACAGCGCATATCAACATATCCCATACGACAGCATCAAAAACCAGATCCACTATTCAACACCTCTGCAAGGAGTCCCCGATCTTCAGGCCGGAGTAGTTGACGAGCGGGCAATTTTCCCCGTGACTACCCAGATATATTTATCTGGTGAAAAGAATGGTATCTAATTAGCATGAAAACACGTCAGGAAGTTGATCTCGTCGCCATCGCTCGGGATACAATGGAGAGATATAATTTTAATTTCGAATTTCCGCGGTCTGTTATCAGAGAAGTCAATGCCATCACAGCGGATTTTCAGGACGAAAAGAAAGACGTACGTGACCTCCGCTCCCTCCTCTGGTCGTCGATTGACAATTTTGACTCCATGGACCTCGACCAGATTGAGTATTGTGAAGCAGGAAAAAATAATGAGATCCTGGTGAAGATCGCCATCTCTGACGTCGATGTGTATGTGCCAAAACATTCCGAAGCTGATCGGTACGCCGCATATAACACCACATCGGTGTATACCGGCGTTGTCACCTTTCCCATGCTTCCGGACCAGCTTTCCAAAGGAATTTCTTCCCTTCTGCCGGGGCAGGACTGCAGGGCAATTATCATCGAATACACCGTTTTGCCGGACGGAAGCACCCGATGTGGAGAACTCTATCAGGCTATTGTCACGAACAAGGCAAAACTCATCTACGAGGAAGTGGGGGAATGGCTGGAGGGAACCCGTGATGTTCCAGCGTCCGTCCAGGATGTGCCGGGACTTGTTGCACAGATCCATCTGCAGCATGAGGTAGCAGAGCGACTGAGGAACTATCGCATGGATAATGGCGCCCTTGACCTCAGGACCATTGAAGCAGAGCCGTTGGTGGAAGATGGCAAGGTCAAAGATCTGGTGATCCAGCGGCAGGACCTGGCCCGGCAGGTGATTGAGGAGTTCATGGTCGCCGCCAACGGGACAACAGTCGCCTTTTTGGAACGCGCCGGAATGCCCATGATCGAACGGGTTGTCGTCACCCCAAAATACTGGGATGAGATTGTTGACACTGCGGGTGAATATGGCTGGAAACTGCCAAAACACCCAGATGCAAAGGCGCTCTCCCTTTTTCTGAAGAGCGAACTGGAGAGAAGCCCGGAGACATTTCCCGATCTTTCACTGACCATCGTCAAACTGATGGGATCGGGGGAATATATGGCCCGTGATCCACGGAAAAAACCGGTGGGCCATTTTGCGCTCGCGGTCACTGACTATACCCACTCAACCGCACCAAACCGTCGGTATCCGGATCTCATCATCCAGCGGCTGGTTAAATCGGTTCTTGACCGGGGTACATGCCCATATACCTATGAGGAACTTGAGGATGAAGCAGAATGGCTTTCAGAGCGCGAAAAAGGGGCAAAGAAAGTCGAACGATTCATGCGCAAGGCAGCAGCGGCAGTGCTGATTCAGGACAGAATTGGGGAGACATTCGAGGCCTTTGTCACCGGGGCATCTGAAAGGGGCACGTACGTCAGACTGATCGCTCCGGCGGTGGAAGGCCGGGTAATGCGGGGCGGAGGAGACCTGAAAGTGGGCCATAAGGTCATGGTGCGTCTGATTCATACCGATCCATATAACGGATATATTGATTTTGAATGTACCGGCAGACGACAGGGTGTGCGAAGGTTCGGATAATCCTCTTTTTTCCGCAGACAATGGAGGCATGTTTTTCGTTGTCTGCCTCACCCCGTTTCCCGTCTCTGTCATTGACATTTCTTTCTTCAATCATGAACAATCCTCACCCGCTAACAAGGAGGAGCACCATGTCACAGGAACGCCCGGGTGAATGAATAAAAGAGAATATCGCATACCCCACTATCGCGATGTATCATCAGAATATCGCATACCCCACTATCGCGATGTATCATCAGAATATCGGAACCCGGTACCGGATTATGCGATACAAAACGAAAATTCGCTCATTTTTTCATGCAAATGGGAAATTTGTGCACAAAATCCAATGAGTGAGTAGTTACTCATTTAAACAAAAAGAGAAAATAATTATTGAATCTGCAGTAATGCACGGAAAAAACAGGGAGAGGTTTGAATGAGCAGGCATTTATCAGAAGGAAAACGGAAAGCCCTGATGGAGGCGGCGGTTGATCTCTTTTCAACTCAGGGGTTTCATGCAACACCGACACAGCAGATATCGGACCGTGCCGGGGTTTCGGCAGGGACACTCTTTCGGTACTTCAAAACGAAAGAAGAGCTGATTGATACGCTCTATACCTCCATTCACCGGGCACTCGCCGATGCAGTGAATGGGGCAATCCATCCGGGGATACCGATTGAAGAGCAGATTAAAAATGTGAAGCGGGAGGTGCTTCACTGGATGTTTGAAAATCCGAAAAAAACGATCTTCTTTGAACAGATCTCCTCCACCCCGAACATCACGGAGAAGACCAAAGATAAAACACTGATCCGTTTCTCTGCTCTTGATGAGCTATATCAGAAAGCAGTCTCCCGCGGAATACTCAAAGGAATTAACCGTGAGGTGTTTCTGGCTCATTTCTGGTACCCGAACTTTATGCTCATCCACCTGCACGCCTTCGGCAGACTGCACAGTGACGTCGAAGAGATCATCGAACAGTCAGTTGCGTCAATGTGGTGCGGAATGGAGCAAAAACACTAACACGAGCAGAGAAAAACAGAGAAAAACAGGATGAAAAACACGCCCAAAGGAGCCCGAAGCCACCTTGGGACATGAGCATCTTCATGGCAAAAACACAGGAATATCCGGCATAATTCCGGACAATACGTTTCAGACATACAAAAAAATACAGGAAACGCATCACATGGACAAAATACATGGATACCTAAAAATGCTCCGCACTAAAGACTGGATTAAGTTTTATCCACTCTTTCCGCTGGCGGGAGCATGCCTCGCAGCAGGCATCTCGCCTGACCTTATCATCGTCTTTGCACTCTTCTTCTTCATCACCGGATATGGATTTGTGATCAATAATCTGTATGATGCAAAGATAGACAGCAAACATTCAGGAAAGAAAAAAACGGGGAAAAACCCGTTTGCTGACAACGCGATATCAAAAGGCGATGTCATGATAATGTGTGCAGTGCTCGCAGGCATACCGCTGCTTTGGTCCCTGCTCATTTCAGGGCCGGCATTTGTGTGCAGCCTGCTCTGCCTTATCGCGCTGACCCTCTACTCGGCACCACCGGCGAGGTTCAAAGATCGGTTCGGAGCAGATATCGTCTGCCATGGCCTGATGTTCGGGGGACTGCCGTTTCTTACGGGATACGTACTGGCAGGCGGCGGGATTCCGGGGCTATTCTCCCTTGCCGCTGCAGCGGCGCTCGTCTGCACCCTGATCTGTGGTGAAGCGCTGATTGCACACGAAATTATGGACTACCATGAGGATGTGGGCACCACCTATACCACCGTTGTCGGCATCG
>CAZFXY010000125.1:0-4747 GCA_964523185.1 uncultured Methanoculleus sp. | reverse complement strand
TGGGATCGGAGTATGAAAAATATTATTGTTGAAAGGTGACCTGCGGAAAGTCGGTAATATGCACCTCTTTTTTCCCAACCATCACAAATTCAGGATGCTTTTTGACCATTTTCTGCAGAATATACCCTGCCTGGCGACTCTCTATCCGGCAAAGTTCTGATACCATGGTCCCTCTCAAAAACCAGCAAATATCATCCCACACAACCTTTATCCCCCCGAAACGAATACGCATCATCAGGTGAAAAACTCCATGTCAACCGGATTCATCGATAAAGTAAAAGGATTCCTTCTTGATCCAACCCAGACACTCATCGCCCACAGAGACGAGAGTTTCGGCGACGCACTGCACTATTTCATCTCGTTTCTTGTGATTTACGGGGCGCTGACCGGATGTATGTTAGGACTTGCTATAGGCATGTTCGGAGGGCTGGCAGCTGCTGAAGCCGGATTGGGGGCTATTGGAGCCGGTGGAGTCGCTGCGTTGGGCATCCTCTGGATGGTCATTGCAACCATCGTATTCATCATCGTCTTCGGTGTCATCGCACTCTTTATCGGAGGCATCATACTCCACATCTGCGTCTTCATTGCAGGTGGAAGAAAGGGATTTACTACCACGATACGGGCAGCCATCTATTCCCTCACCCCGAACCTGATTTTTGGCTGGATCCCTCTCATCGGCTTTATCGCATGGTTCTGGTCACTGGCTCTCGAGATTCTTGCAATAAAAGAATTACATGAGATATCCACCACACGGGCTTTTATTGCAGTCTTTCTGCCGGCCATTCTCATTGGGGCTCTGTCCTTCTTTTTCCTGGCAGCCCTCGTGGCCCTCACTCCGGTCATCATATAATCGTAAAACGAAGATGAGTTAAGGAAAAAATCTCAGCCGCTTTTGCCTGCGATTTCAGATATATTTAAACGGGAATACTCATCTCCCACTATGATACCACCCTTTTTTCTCGCAGAAGCCTCAGTGGAAACGAGAATAATTTAGACGGCCAAGCACCTGAGGGAGAGAGGCCAATGTCCTCGTGAGAGAGGGATAAAGATCCTGTACACCACCAGAGAGGGCATTACCTATATACCAGATCGAGATAATTAGACGCCATACCACTCTGGTGGGGGAAACCATATGGAAAAAAACAGAATATCTTATCACGAGTCCGTGATACAGATGTACAAACATCTGCAGGAAGACGGGATGAGCAATGTCTGGGATCGTTACGAAGCACAGGGGTTAGGGAGTCCGGATACCCGATGTTCTTTCTGCGCCTCAGGCGCACGCTGTGACCTCTGCTCAAACGGCCCTTGTCGGGCGGATGCAGCGAAAGACAAACGGGGTGTCTGCGGTATCAGTGCAGACGCGATGGCGATGAGGATGATGCTCCTGCGCAATGTCCTGGGAACGACTACCTATCATTACCACACCGATAAAACGGTGCAAACCCTTCGGGAGACGGCACTAGGAAAGACATCATTTCAGATTACATCCCCCGAAAAACTCAGAAATTTCGCCGGCCGCCTTGGTCTCTCATCCGACGGCACCGAAGCAGAAGTGGCGCTCAGGGTCTGTGACATGGTGGAAAAAGACTTTTGTCGTCCGGTCACCGAACCCAGTGAAGTTGTCCATCGTCTCGCACCGAAAGAACGGCAGGAGACATGGGCAAAGCTTGGTATCTTTCCGGGCGGCATCCACCCCGAGATCATGAACGCCACCGGTTCATGCCTCACGAATGTGGACAGCTCCTACGTGAGCCTCGCTCTCAAGGCGATGCGGCTCTCTGTGGCAATGGCCTACCAGAGCCAGATCGTCTGTGAATATCTGCAGGATGTGCTCTTTGGGATTCCCGAACCCCATACGGTGAAGGTTGATCTGGGAGTTCTTGATCCGGATTATGTGAACATCCTCCCGAACGGGCATGAACCCTTCCTCGGGTTCGCCCTCATTGAGGCAGCACGCAACCCGGCATGGCAGAAAAAGGCACAGGCGATAGGAGCAAAAGGCATCCGCATCATTGCCAATATCGAGACGGGGCAGGAGATGATCCAGCGTTGGGAGACCGATGACGTCTTCTGGGGCTATACCGGTAACTGGATCATGCAGGAAGCAGTCCTTGCAACAGGGACCGTGGACGTCTTTGTCGCAGATATGAACTGTTCTCTGCCGCTTGACCCCCTGTATGCTGAAAAATACCGGTTCCGTCTGTTGCCGGTCTCCGATCTGGTGGCCTTCGAGGGCATTGACGAACGCCTGAACTATGTGCCCGCAGAGGCAAAGGAACAGGCAGAGAAGATTCTTGCTATGGGGATTGAAAACTATCCCGTCCGCCGGCGGGAGGTGACGCCGGTCACCGGCCTTCCCACCCGTGAGGCAATGGTCGGATTCTCCACGGAGAGTATCATCGCAGCCCTCGGGGGTACGCTGGACCCGCTCCTCAGTCTCATTAAAGACGGCACCATCCGGGGGATTGTCGGCCTCGTATCCTGCACCACCCTCCGTGATTCCGGGCAGGACATCCATTCGATTGCAGTCGCTGAGGCACTCATTAAAAAGAATATCCTGGTCCTTGCAATGGGCTGTGGCAATGCCGCGATGCAGGTTGCGGGCCTCTGCTCTCCGGAGGCGGCCGCAAAGGCAGGCGACGGGCTCAGGGGCGTGTGCGAGTCGCTGGGCATCCCACCGGTCCTCTCTTACGGGACCTGCACGGACACCGGGAGGTGCGCTGACCTGATAGCAGCAGTATCTGACGCCCTCGGCGGGGTGCCGGTGCCTGACCTGCCCATTGCTGTGGCGGCTCCTGAGTATATGGAGCAGAAGGCCACCATTGATGCCATCTTTGCGCTGGCGTTCGGCCTGTATACCTACGTCAACCCGGTTCCCACGGTCACCGGTGGCCCGAAACTGGTAAAACTCCTGACAGAGGATCTACACGGTGTGACAGGAGGTCTCCTCAGTGTCGAAACGAATGCAGAGAAGGCAGCAGACGGGATCCTTGCACACATCGAGGCGAACCGGACGAAACTGGGCATATAACCCGGACGGATCTCCTCACAGACACAAAACCCTCACTTTTTTTCTGTCGGTCCGCCATCAGAACCATTGTGCCTCCTGACCCCGCAGGGAAAACCAATGGAGATTACGGTTATCGGCACCGAATCCCTCGGTGTACGAGGCCTCTCGTGCATGGTGCGGACGGGAAACAGACGGATTCTCATCGATCCGGGGGTGGCACTCGGCTATCTCCGGCATGGCCATATGCCCCATCCCTGCCAGGTGGCGGTGGGCGCCGTTGTCCGGGAACAGATCATCGCCGCCGTTTCTGAAGCAACGGACATTGTTTTCAGCCACTATCACGGGGACCACGTCCCGCTAACGGACGCAAACCCATACCAGCTTTCGCTCAGACGGATTCCACCCTTACACCACACCCGGTTCTGGTGCAGGGGAACCAATTTTCTCTCCTTCCACTCCCTCCAACGCCGGGAGGCGATTGAAAAACACCTTGCCCGAACGCTCCCGGATTCGGAGGGCACCCGTGCTGGACTACTCTCCTTTTCCACACCTGTGCCCCACGGCTCTTTGCGTTCCCATCTGGGACGGGTGATGATGACCTGCATCAGGAACGAAGGACAGACGTTTGTCCACGCCTCTGACATCCAGATGCTCAACCGGGAGGCGGTCACGATCATCCGGGCGTGGGAACCGGATGTGGTGCTGGCGTCCGGCCCGCCCCTCTATCTCCTGCGTCTGACCGAAAAGGAACGCACCGAAGCCTGGACAAATGCCCTCACTGTTGCTGAAGGGTGTGGCACCCTGATCCTTGACCATCATGTCCGGCGATCCTATGCCGGATGCCGGTGGGCAGAGAAGCTCTCAGAGGAGGCGGGCGGACATGTGGTCTCTGCGGCTGCGTTCATGAACAGAGAACCGCTGCTGCTGGAGGCCCGTCGAAAAGAGCTCTACCAGGAGTATCCCGTGCCGAAAGGGTGGCATGAGGCGTATGCGAGCGGAAGAGCAGGGGTTGAGGAGTATATGGATTTTGTGGAAATGGCGGGGTGATACAGGTATCAGAAAAAAAGAAAGAGAGGGAAGTGCGACAGCCGGTTGCCCTTTACATCCGTACAACAGTCGCGCGGTCAATCGGAACAGATGGATTGATCACCACAATCTCTGGTGGGGTGCCAAACCGGAGGTCCCGTTCAATCATGCTGGATGATCCAATACCACGGGTGATGAAACACGGCGTCTCTCCACGGGAACAAAAGCCCTCTACATCAACAATTTTCATTTTCTTGATCAGATCAATTCCCGGTGAACTGAACTGCCCCCCGTGCAGATGGCCGCAGAGTATCAGGTCAGCGTCCCAGTTTGCCCGGGCACCCGGCTCATGGATCATATAGATAGTAAAGGCATCCGTCTCCGGGATTTCCGGTGGATCTGCCCTGCCGGCCCAGCCATCATCCACACCGACAAGCATCAGCTCGATTCCCCCGAGATTCAGCAGCTCATATTCATTCTGCATCACATGGACACCGGCGGCCTCGAGGGCTGCGGCGACATCGGCACCGTACGCAAGATCAATCAGCGGGTCGTCCTGCAGCATGGAGACATCATACCCGTCCACTGAGAGATCTGCCTGTTGCATCGCAAGCACCTTTCTCGGCCCGTTCAGCCCGTGGACACCTGCTATATAATCATGATTCCCCAGCACCGCATAGACCGGTGCATCAATCCCGGCCCATACAT
>CAZFXY010000124.1:0-4777 GCA_964523185.1 uncultured Methanoculleus sp. | reverse complement strand
GAAATAAGCTAAAAATGAATGAAAGCCAGATCTTTGCTCACCAATAGTTAGGTATTCTATTCTAAGAGTTTGCACATTTTTGAACCGGAAATCTACAGAAATGCGCGTATTATAAAGGTGGAGAGCAACAGGAGGAAGAAAAAATAAAAAAATCGGTGAAAATGCGAGCGGCAGGATTCGAACCTGCGGACTCCTGCGAGATCGGATCTTAAGTCCGACTCCTTTGGCCAACTCGGAAACGCTCGCACAGAAAAACCCGAAACGGGCCAAACCGGAATACGGGAACCTGACCTTTGACAGATGCACTGGCCACCGGCCTCTTTCGTTCGGAGAATGAATTTCAACGCGTTCCATGCATCACATGCATCACATGCGTTCCATGCATCCCATACACTCAATGCAGAGGTATTGGATAGTATACCTTGTTGTTCAGAGGTAAAAATGTGGTGGAATAAGACGGAAAGACAAGAATTACCGGAGGGTCAAAGAGACGGAGAGACAAAGAAACAAAAGGACAGAGAGGAGGGAAGAAAAAAGAAAGAAGGAAACAGGAGGTGGAGATGAATAACCAACAGTGCATCCCCCATCGGGCCAACAGGCCCTCGTCAGGCTCTCGTCAGGCATCGGCCAGTCATCGGTCATCGGGACCCCCCGCCCCGCCCTGACCTGCCAGGTCTCCTCACTTGCCTGACAGCCTATCTGCCTGCCCGTCTCAATCTCACTCGATCGCGATCCGCCGCTTGCTTTCGAGAGCACTGATTGGCAACCGGACCTCCAGCACCCCGTTTGTAAAGGATGCCTTCGCGCCTTCGGGGGCCACTGCACGCGGCAAAGGAACGACACGGGAAATGGAACCGTACCTCCGTTCTCTCAGGTAATATCGCTCCATTTCTCCTTCTTCTCCCCTCTTTTCCTCCCGCTCTTCCTTGCGTTCGCAGGTAATCTGGAGCGCCTTGGGAGATATCAGTTCCATCGAGATATTCTCTTTCTCAACTCCCGGAACCATATCAGCAACGACAATTACTTCATTCTCGTCCTGGGTCACATCCACACGGAATCCACCCGCCCCCCCCTCCCGGAAGAACGGGACCATTTCACGACCCTCCTCTGCCTCAGGCAGAGCAGGGAGAGACGGGGAGGACGACATCCAGTTCATCATCTGATCCATCTGACGCATTAAATCGTCAATCTCATTGTAGAATCTCCATCGGTTCGGTCTTCGTAACATACCATAACACCTACCAGATACCCCTTTGCACACCCTGCATCCGGATCGTCTGTCCGGCATCACCATACCGTACCCCACCGCCATGCAATCAGGCACCGTTATACAGCCACCCAAACCATTCCGGTCAGCCCAAGGACAGTGCAAAGACAGCCAGATCATGCCCGGCAAAATATTTAAAGGATGTGGTTACCCGGAAAGCAGAGCGTAAATTACCCGGATATTGCACGAAATCGCCACCATCGCGGTTTATTCATCCTCCCGGCATTTTCCACATACCCTGTCAACCCAAAGAAAAAATGAGGCGAATTTCGGTTTGTGATCGACTCCCCCACACAGGTTCACATCATACGAACCTATTACTAAAACAACACATTGCCAAAATAATCCAATACAAAAATGATTCAATACCAAAAAATCTCCCCCAAAAAGAATCCCTCCCACGCCCGCCGAATCAGACGCACCGAACCACGTTACCGCATCCTCAGTCCAGGGAGATATCCGTGAATACAAAATGAACAGATCAGCGGAAGCAGGCATAACAAAACACATCCCCCGAAGCCCTCTCCAACGGCCCGGATTATGCTGCACCACACCAGATACGCTACAACAACACCAGATACGCCACAATCGAGAGCAGGAACGCAAACAACAGAATCGCCAGACCCAGCGGGGCAACAAACGTGAGCATCGCATTCACCGTACTTGCCAGCTGAGACACGCGGTTTGACCCAAACACGGTCACCCCCTCCACCCAGCCGGTGCCGCCCGCCGCCTCGGCAGGTGCAAGATCTGCCATTGCTGCACGCACACCCTCTTCTGCATAGGGGATGATCGCTTCAACCGCCACCCGGTAGCCCACCGGATTTCTGCCGGAGAGGGTATTGACCACATGGGAATCGGTGGTCATCACCTCGCATTCGTCGACCAGCGTCAGCAGGTGATCCCGCAGCACCTCGCGTACTCCCTGTTCTACATTATTCCCGTCAAAGAGCACGTAGGCCGTCACCTGATCCTGTACACGGACAGCCAGCACCATTATCCCGAGGTCGCCAAAACCCTCCTCACGCGAAAACGGCATTATTCGATGGCTGGCCCCCACCTCAAAGGCAGAAGAGGAAAGAGACGCACACCCTGTTGCCGCCGCCGTTGCCGCCTTCCAGTATTCATAGGCAGTAAGGGACCCGGCTACCACCGGCTCGGTCACATCCACCATGCAGTTGTGGGCATCCACAAACGCCACATGCTGGTAGTGACCCCTGCACTCCGCCATCACCGCAAGACCAATCGCATACTCCAGATCCTCAGTCTTTTCCGGCGAACGGGTCGCAACAAGCAGCAGCGTATCGCCCAACCCCTGGGCGCAGATATCCACCGTCCCATAGGTATACCGGCGGGAAGGTGTCGCTTCCGGGGAAAAAACCGCATCCTTGCGGGACGCCTTCACCGTATCCGCCATCAGCACAACTTCACTCTCAGAGACAAGATTAAAATCATGCGTCGCACAACCGTGGGCGACAAAAGTGTTTGGCCCCACCATATCGTGGAGCACCTTCGGCAGATTCGCCCCGCCAATCTCTCCCATCGGGCCGGGATGCAGATTCGGCACGGTGAATGTGACATCCCCTCTTTCCTCACGGCGCAGAAACAACGACACCTGCTGGACATAGACGTCTTCACCAATCTCCATAAAAAATTCATCCAGCGCCTTGTCGCCATCCGTATTGTGCGCAATGAACGCATTGACGAAATGCAGGGCACTGATGCGGAAATTCTTTTTCAGGGGCCGCTCCACCATCCAAAGAAAGAGCAGCACCCCACCGCCGAAGAGCAGATGTAAAGCAATCACGAAATACAGGAACGTCATATCGAAATAATATGTGCCCGTCACCGCTGCTGCCATACTCTGCAGCGCCGCGGCGGGCACCATCCGACCCAGCCGGTAGTCGGCAATCCCCGCAAGAACAATCAACCGGACAGAAAAGACCACCCCCAGTGCCACCGCAAAAAGCACTGCATAAAAGTTTGGATACGGCAGAAACGTCAACAACAGACTCACAATCACCTGAAAAACCATACAGGCCATCGCAAGCAGCGCGGAACGGTTCCAGGTCATCTTGCCACCGACACGCTCAACAAAGGGTTTGGTCAAAACAAATGCCAAAAGAGCAGGGATCACATACCCCAGAAACCCAAACACCAAGAGGTAATTGCGCCCGCCGATGAAACCGGCTCCGTCAATAACAATGCCAAAAAGAAGAATAATCCCAACCGAACGCGGCCATGCGGGTGCGGCAAAAAGGTACCGGGAAAGACCCTCCAGTAGTGAATTTCCCCCTTTTTCTGTCAATTCTTTCACCCCGGACGCGATATCATTTGATTTGGTGGTTTGTTATATCAGATGTCTGATACCTTCAGGGCCGTGAAACCGGCGGTAGTACACCAAAGTGCATCCGGTAGCGTGCCGCCATCCGTTCCCAGTCAGGCAGATTTGTCTGGCACCCGGCCTTCTCCACCACAAAAGATGCAGTCGTCGTACCGACTTCCAGCGCGGTCACAGCATCATACCCCCGCTTCTGTGCCGTTAAAAATCCCGCACGGAAGGCGTCGCCGGCACCCGTTGGATCCACACGCGTCACCGGAATGGATGGCACATGGATTTCTTCCCCATCCCGGTAGAACAGACTTCCATCCGCAGACTGTGTAATGACGACCTGCGGCACCATTGCAATCAGGTCATCAGGGGAAAATCCGCCAATCGCGCAGATGCGCTCAGCCTCATGCCGGTTCACAAAGAGGAGATCAGTTCTCGGCAAAATCGCAGCGATCTGCTCACGGGAAAACCGCACCAGATCCTGCCCGGGATCAAACGATACCCATGCGGCCTTTTCAGCGACACGCACACAGAAATTCGGTTCAGCCGGCGCCAGATGCACCTCGCCCAACACCGGCGCCTCGGCGTCGTTAAGCACCTCAGACGCACCCCATTCAAAATAGGTGATTTGATCATCGGTTCCGTCATTAAAGAGATAACAAGTCGATGAATGCATCTCCGGCTCCACAAAAAACCGGCGTCGCACGCCAAGTGATGCAAGCCAGTGATCATACTCACTGCCGGTAAAATCGCCGCCCACCGCCGTCACCAGCTCAGCCGTACCACCTAACATGGCAATACCAACCGCAATATTTGCTGCACCGCCGCCGTAGAAGACCTTGTGTGCAGTAATAAACGTAGAATGGTTCTTTGCGACCAGTTCGGGAACGGTAAAGAGATGATCTGTGGTGGTGTGACCCACAACCGAGATCATTTTATCAGTTCAACCTCGATGACCTTCAGCGGAATGTCACGCAGGGACTGCCCGATAACAGACTTTGCAATACGCTCAGCATGTGCTTCCGACTCTGCCTTAAAGACCTTCATCTCAAGGGAAAGCCCCACCAATGCAATGTTTGCCACAATCAGGGCATTGTTTAGTTCCTGCTCACAGAAAGGGCATATTGCCTGACCAATCTCAATCTCAACAAATTTTGCCTTTGGGTTCAGCCGTTTCC
>CAZFXY010000123.1:0-4958 GCA_964523185.1 uncultured Methanoculleus sp. | reverse complement strand
TGCATATTGATCAGTGTGATCATTTTTAGCGGTTATGCCATATGGAGGTTATGCAGGGTGTGCCATCCAAATGAGCCTGTCCCGCCAATGCTGATCCGACAGGACTGGCTCACCCTTCTCTCCGAATCCTAACGTCAATCTCTTTATGCAGATACTTCGATATACTCCTGTAATGGCAGATGTGGCTGTGATCGCCGGCTCGGCATCAGACGAAGATATTGTAGGCAAAGTAACCGGTGTACTCGAAGAGGAGGGCATCAGCTATGATTTTCAGGTGCTCTCCGCGCACCGAAATCCGGATGAACTGGCTGCATACGTGAAGGGGTCAGAGGCACGGGTATTCATCGCGGTGGCAGGACTCTCGGCTGCACTCCCCGGTGTTGTTGCATCCCTGACGGAAAAACCGGTTATAGGCGTCCCGGTGGCAGCAGGCACCCTTGGAGGGCTTGACGCACTCCTCGCCATCGCTCAGATGCCCCGCGGTGTTCCGGTGGCCTGTGTTGGCATCGGGAACGGAGCCAACGCTGCCCACCTTGCAGTGCGTATCCTAAAGGTCTAAAAATTATATCCAGTCGGAAATACCAATTTTTCATACAACCCATGTAAATTGATATCCATTTATACCGTTTAACCACCCCATACATTGAGAGATGCGACTGGTAACTCCCTGGATCCTGGCAGCAGGAACTCTTCTGATTCTATGGTTAATCCTTTCCGCAGCTGCAACTGAAATCGCCGGGCAAGACCAGATCATCTACATCAGTTCATACGGGCCAAATTACGTCTGGAGTCAGGAGATTGAAGCAGGCATCAATGCAGCCATCACAGATTCCAAACGTACCGGTATTCACCTCTCCATCGAATACCTGGATGCAAAGGTTATCGATGACGCTACCCATTTTGACAACCTGTATCAGACCTTTGCCTACAAATACCGAACGGCACGTCCGGATGTAATAATCATCTCTGATGATGCTGCCCTCCTCTTTATGAATGAATATGGTGAACGGCTCTTTCCGGGTGTTCCGGTCGTATTTACCGGAATAAATAATGCATCCAACCTGCCAAGTATCGATGATGGAACGGCATTATACGCCGGAACACTGGAAATTTTGCCTATAAAGGAGACTATCGATATTATCCGGAAAATAAACCCAAAGACAGACGCCCTTTATGTCATCCTTGACAATACCTACACCGGCCGTGCCATCCGAACCCAGATCGATGAACTGACCGCCCGGCAGACCAACCCTCTCACATATTTCTATCCTGAGGCAGGTGCTGACATCAGTGCAGATCTGGCAAAATTGCCGGATACAGCAGCCGCTTTGATCATCACATATTACTTTGCAGACCCGGATTTCACGCCGTACCATATCGATGAGATCTCTGCTGAACTCTTTGTAGCCAGCCCCGTTCCGATCTATACAACAACAAGTATATTTAACAACAAGGGTGTGGTCGGCGGGGTACAGATTTCACCCTATGATCTGGGATATCAGGCCGGAACACATGCCCTGTGGGTGCTGGATGAAAAATCGTTCACCGGCACAGGCCCGGTCATCTACACACCTGAAACCAGAATAATCTTTGACTATACTGAGATGCAGCGACACGGAATACCGGTATCAGCCCTGCCTGAAGGAGTCACGATCATCAACCTGCCGCCTGACTCTGTCACCGTCGACCGGGGAGTGATACTGAGCGTCTCGATGATTGCACTCATCCTTGCCATCCTTGTAATTATTCTCATAATCCAGAACGTGACGCTTACAAAGACACGGGCACTCCTCGCAAGAAGTGAGCATCTCTACCGCTCCGTCGTGGAGGGACAGACCGAGATGATCACCCGGTTCCGGACCGACGGCACCATCATCTTCATCAACCAGGCCTATGCACGCTACTTCGGGCTGGACCCGGATACCATGACAGGGGAAAAATTCCGCCCCCGTATCTATGAGGATGACCGGAAGCGGGTTGCTGCTCACTTTGCCGTCCTTCGAGCCGGAAATGCACACCAGACGATTGAACAGCGTGTCGTTCTGGGCGATGGCAGGATCCGCTGGCAACGATGGGACGATCATGCCATCTTTGATGAAAACGGAGCGGTAAACGAGTATCAGTCTGTCGGCATGGATATCACAGAGCAGAAAGAAGCGGAGCAGAAGATTCAGGATTCCCTCCTGGAAAAGACCGTGCTCCTGCAGGAGGTCCATCACCGGGTAAAAAACAACCTCGCAGTTATCTCCTCCATGCTTGAGATGCAGGCAGCCAAAGAAGAGGAGCGGGACCCTCATTTAGCTGCCGAAATCCGGGAAGCAGAAGGGCGTATCCGTTCAATGGCGGCAGTTCATGAAGAACTCTACCGCTCAGATTCTTTCGGAGCGATTAACGTTTTGTCCCATGTTGAACGCCTGGCACATGAGATCATCAGCACCTTTCCGGATGCAGCAAAGATCACGCTGAATGTACAGACAGATACCTGCAGACTTTCACTGGAGAAGGCAATTCCGGTGAGCCTCATCCTCAATGAACTCCTCACCAATGCAATGAAGTACGCCTTTATCGGATCAACAGCAGGCATAATTACTATTCAGATGAAATATGACGACACAAATACGGTACTCACCGTCACTGACTCCGGGGCCGGTTTTCCGGACAAATATGATCCTGAACAGGCAACAACCCTTGGTATCCGGATGGTAAAAACATTTGTTGAGTATCAACTTGACGGCAGATATGAGATTACCACCGGCCCCACCGGAACGACATGGATGATACGATTTCCGTCAGATGACGAATAAATTCACTAATACGCAAGAGGAAACGGGCAGAAATAATGAAAAAAATTGAGACGCGCTCCGTCGGCATTGCAGAAGACGAGGGAATGATTGCCATGCTGCTGCGTGAACTGCTGACCCGTGAGGGATTTGAAGTCGTCTGCACTGTAAAGACCGGCCGGGAAGCAGTAGACTGTGCCCGGGACAAATCCCCGCATGTCATGTTGATGGATGTCAACCTGAAAGATGATATGGACGGCATAGAAGCTGCAATCCAGATTCGTGAATTCTCTGACATTCCCATCATCTTTCTTACCGCATATAGTGACTCCCGGACAAAGGAGCGGGTCGAGGGTCTCAGACCATATTCCTTCCTCTCAAAGCCAATAAATAAGCAACTGCTTCTCAGTGCCCTGACGCAGAGCATCCCTTTATGAACGGGTGGTCAAACCTCCTGCTTTAGTACCTCCATTACCCCAGCATCACATGAGAAATATGCAGGCATATTTCCCCTGATGAATACCTTTTGGCGGTGACAAAAGAATGATCTCTATTTGCTACTTTTATACACATTCAGACCAACCTTAACCGTCTCGGCACCGGGGACGGAGACGTTGCCCTCGGTCGTTCCAATTGTGATGGATTTGCCTGATTTTGAAGGGCCAAAATCCTTTGAAATATCAACTTTCATCGTCAGGATCGTGCCTTCAAGAGTCATCTCAACATTTTTCATGCTCTGGCTTACGGGCTGCTATTACATGACTTTTTCTATCTGCCAAGGACGTCGATGAGACAGAAGTCTATCTGGTATAAACAAATCCGTGAAATATTTTCCGAAAATGAATCGGAAGAAATACAGGATGATGTGGGACCAAATGGGAAAAATAGCGATCTTAAATGCTCATTCCACACTATCACGAGAGAGAAAAAACGAAAAATCGGCTCCAGAAGACCGGGATGCCATGGTGAAACCTTTGGTTCCTGAGATGAGGGAAAGAGGGGCCTTCAGACCCCCCGGAAAACCGACCCACCCCTAGAGTTCACCACACTGTTTTTAACCCGGTGCCGGTCTCTTTCAGGGGCAGTGTCCGGGAAAACGTGTGCAGGGCGGCAAATCCGGTGCAGTGACAGGCATGCAGGGATTCAAGGTTTAGCCTCTCAAGGAAACGGGCCGTTTGGTCAATCCTGTCCTGATCTGCATACATCAGATGAAGGCCACCAATAACCGACCGGATGCGTTCATCCCCGCAGACCGTACGGGCATGGGTGATGATATTTGCAATGCCTGAATGCGAACAGCCGCTGATGATCACGAGGCCTGCGTCACTTTTGTAGGCAAGCGCAGAGTCATCGGTCAGATGATCCGGTGCAATGGTGCCGTCACGGAGCGTTATCTCTGCATTCGGGGTAAAAGACTCCCATGCATGCACGCGGGGGATTTCGCCCAGAAAGACCAGACGGTCGGTGATCCAGACCGGTTCTTTTGAAAGCAGTACCGTGCCAAAGCGGGCCAGAATATCAGAACTAAAAAGTGTGCCAATCTCTGAACTACCGGGGCGTCTTCGCGGCAGGTAGACCCCGGGATGGGAGAGAAAGATTGGCGGTCTGTGCCTGTCCCCTTCGGTCGTCTCATTTCCGAGTTCAGGCAGCAATGCCTGGAGGCCCCAGGTATGGTCCAGGTGTCCATGAGAAAAGACCACATGCGTGGCATCCGCAGGTTCAATATCCATCCGGCGTGCATTATTCAGAAATACCCCGGAAAATCCGGTATCAAAGAGCACCCGTGCATCTCTGTCACGGATATATGCAGAGAAACCGGATTCCGAAAGAAGATAGCGGTCGGTAATGGCCGTATTGTCAGCCAGAAGTATACATTCCATCGTCATTGTGCTCATATTTGCGGGTCGGCATCTTAAAAAGAAGGGTTCGGACCAATCATCAGTGTGCCTACCGCGGGACGAAAGACATAGCAAAGGATGCCGGGTCAGCCGTTTTTAAACAGAAAAGAGAAAAACCATGTTAAGCGATCATCCCGGGCTAAATAAATCCTGTTAATTTTTTTCATCTGCCAAAACTGAGGCGAAATGGCCTTGTTCATCGTATCATGAAAACCGATGAAACGGACATTGTCCCAAAACAGGAGAAAATGAAGATAACAACACAGAGGAAAACATGGAA